>JALWJF010000001.1 GCA_027081755.1 Desulfurococcales archaeon
GTCTACCTTGTCCGCATACTTGTGCGGGGCCGGTATTCCCCTTATGTACTTCACCGGCCTTATGTTGGCGTAAAGGTCGAGCAACTGCCTCAAGGCCACGTTTACGCTCCTCCAGCCGGATCCTATCGGGGTGGTCATTGGACCCTTTAGGGCCACCTTAGCCTTCCTTATCGCTTTCAAAGTATCTTCGGGCAGCAAGGTTCCATATATGGGTTCGGCCTCTATTCCGGCATAGACCTTCCACCACACAATCTTCCTCTTCCCACTGTATGTAGTTTCTACAGCAGCGTCCACCATCCTCCTCGCAGCGGTTATCACTTCCGGACCTATGCCGTCTCCCTCTATGTAGGGAACTATCGGCTTGTCCGGTACTACCAGCTTACCTTCCTTTATCTCGATGAATTGGCCCTCCTCTGGGGGTCTAATCTTTTCGAACTCTGTCTCCATATTTAGGTCCCGCGAGACTTACGGGCTTTGCCTAAAAAGGACTGCCAGAGACCCCTCGAGCGAGAGGGGATGAGGAGTTCCGAGGCTGGCTGAGGAGTGATGTTAAGTCCCATTCCCGGACCCGGGGATGAAAGATGGACAAGAAGCGGTTGGAAATGTTCTTGGAAAGCGTGAAGTGGGTCAAGGGCGAGCTGGGCGTTAAATTTGAACAATATCCCACTCCCTCCGACGTCGCAGCGGAACTGCTGTGGAAGGCCTATATGCTCGGCGATATAGAAGGTAAGAAGGTGTTGGACCTAGGATGTGGTACCGGTAAGCTCGCTTGCGGGGCCCAACTCTTAGGGGCTAAAGCTATATGCTTAGAATACGACTCAACCTTGCTTAAGGCTTCTCATTGCCAAATAAAGGTTAGGGCCTTCGTGCCTTACATCCCCCTTAGAGAAGTAGATACAGTCATTATGAACCCGCCCTTCGGAACTAAGAGGAAGAAAGCGGATAGACCGTTTTGGGAAGCAGCCCTCTCCTTAGCTAAGGTTATTTATAGCATTCAGCCCGCGGGCATGGAAAAGGTAATATTTTCCCTAGCTAGGGAAAGGGGTTTCGAGTGCGAGGTTCTAGGCTATCACGATATGCTCTTACCTCAGCTCTATGAATTTCACAGGAGCAGGAGGAGGTATACAAAAGTGGCGATTTATCGTTGCTACAAGGGATGAGGTGGCCGTCCCAGAGCGACGGATGAGCTGTAGCAAACCAACCGACCCTAAAACATCAAATGAGCCATAACGAAGATGAAGGTCAGTATTACCATGGAAGCTATGAAGGAAAGTACGTAAAAGGCCTTGGACCTCCTGCTTCCATAAGCATAGGACATTATGTAAGCCACTCCGGTCAACGCCATAGCGTTTATTGTACATAAGGGCAACATCTCCAAGCAAGCGACGCCCATTCTCTTCTTCAACAACTCGCTCACGAAGTTGTCTGGAACGACCATAGCCACTGCCCACTCTATTAGAACCAAACCGCTCAGGATTAAGAGAACAGCGAATATTGCAGAGGTCAAGCGCGCGTCGCTCTCCTTTAGGTAGTGGTAGAAGGGCTCGTAGAACAAGGTCATAGTTACTAGCAATATGTCCGCTATTAACAAGTTTTGGAAAGCTTC
This sequence comes from Desulfurococcales archaeon, assembly GCA_027081755.1. GTDB lineage: Archaea > Thermoproteota > Thermoprotei_A > Sulfolobales > Ignicoccaceae > Ignicoccus. The sequence continues at coordinate 1,607 of JALWJF010000001.1, forward strand.
GAACAAGTTCTTGGAAAAGACGAACTTTGTTATGGCTTCCAAATAATAGGGTATGAGGAGCGTGAGGGTGAGCAAAGCTATTAGCAGCTCTGCCACGTCAGCCCTCTGTTCGCTCATCGCTCCCCTCCTCCGGGAGCCTCAAGACGATGTAAACGGCGGCGATCGTGCCCAAGCCTGTAGCTATTAAAAGCCAGAACCACCAAGGCAAATCGTCTTGCCCTTCCAAGCCGAGGGGCCCTCTGCCCCTCAACAGCAACGGTATTTGTCTTTCAATG
>JALWJF010000002.1 GCA_027081755.1 Desulfurococcales archaeon
TACAGCTGGAGCAAAGCCCCAGTAGCCGGTTGGTAATGAGTACAGCGATAAGGAGTAGGCTATTGCTATTAGGCTTATCGCTAGGAGTAACAGCCCTTTCTTCACACAATCACCGAGCTTGAAGCCACGTCAGCCCTAAAACCCTCACCTAGAGGCGCTGGAGGCTCTCCAGAGCAAGAAGGATGAAGCCAATCCCAGTAGTGCTACCACTATTAGGTCGTAGCTGCCGGGCACTCCCAGCGCTTCCGTGTACTTGTATAAGGCTCCACCAATTATTGGACCAAAAGCGTTGCCCAAACCGAACATGGACTGTCTTCTACCGAACTCCTTAGTCCCGGAAGAGAGCTGGGCTTGTGCTGCCTTTGAAGCGCTCACCGAGAGCATCGCACTCAACCTTCCGAGGGTTAGGAGGACAATCAAAGCTACTGGATCCCGGACGAATGCTATTATTATTAGTATTAGGCTTTGAGAAGCCTTCAATATGGAGGATAAATGAAGCTTCCTGCTCGCACTCATCAGATCTATTCTCCCAGCGACGAGCAAGCTCACTACCAACGTGACTAGACCGGGTACACCACCTATTGAAGAGAATATTATAGGGGAGGCGGAGACGTATTGTAATACATAAGCGGAGAATATTGGTCCTCTCATTCCTAGGGCTAAACCGTTCAAAAAGGCTACAGTGTAAAGCAATTTCATTACTTTCTTTCCCTTCTTGCTCATCTTCCCTTTAACTTCGTTCTTTTTTATGAAGAACGGTATCGCAGTTAAGGGGATCACAAATATGACGGGCTCCTTTGGCCAGCCCAGCACTAAACCAGCAAATATGCTCCCAAGGGAGAAGCCCAAGTTGCTAGAAGCGTTTAGCTGGACAAGGCCCTTGGTTCCTCTCTTAGCAGCCCCCATCTCTATGGAAGGCCAGATGAAGCCGCTTCCCAAACCTTGCAAGGCTCTGGCGAGCGCTAAGCTTGGAAAGTTCCAGCTGACCAGAACGCCAAACGTTCCTAAGGCCATTAACGAGGAACCCAGCTTTGGTTTGCCTCCCCACCAGCTTGCCAAAGTTCTAGAAATCATGAATGCTGTGTTTATCGCTCCTAGCTCCAGAGCTATCTTCTCGGCCGGAACCCTGTTCGTTATAGGTATTCCTTTGAATGAGAGCAAAATGTAGGGTATTGAGATCATTATCGCTGAAGCAATGAACGCTATAGAAAAGGCAGCTATTTCCTCCCTCAATGCTCCCCGCTTTGGAGTGAAGGGGAGCTATTGTACCCCGCCCCTGACCCTCCGGCTCATCGCCCGGTGCACCGGCCTCGCCGGAGTTCTCTCAAGCGGGGCAGTTTCTGGATATTAACGCTTCAAAATAAGATTTCGCGCTCTACCACGTTTTCTCCAAACATGGCAACCACGTGCGCCCCTATGGGCTCCACTTCCATGTCGAACTTGAGCACCTCTCCAGCCTTGATCTCTTTCCTTTCTATCAGTAACTCCTTGGTTTTCATTCTGATCACTTTGTTCTCCGGAACGGTCGCCGTGACGTAGTACTCGCCCTCAAGTTTTATTAAGTAAGCGTCGCAATCAGCCTTAACGACCAAGGAGCTGTTTTCCTTACATATCTCCAAGCACTCGACCCTTTCGCAGGGCAAGGTATACACCAACCTAACCTTTGTATCATAGTTTAAAGGTCGAGGAGAGAAGACTCATCATCTGTCAGGAGACCGTCGTTATCTCATCCCCTTACCTATTCATGAGTGCGTGCTCCACTCTAACCTCGAAGTTCAACCCCTTTTCTTCCAAAGCCTTTCTCAGTTTTGATGCCAACGTCTTTATAATGGTTGAGGTCACTTCGTAATTACCAAGCCCGTACATTACCTCATATTCTATGTATGTATTTGATATGCTCCTTATCTTTATTTTGGGTTCTATGACGCTGTATCTCTTAGTGACTGTGACGGCGTTTGTAACAACCTCCTCTAGCTCGTTTATCTCTATTCCGGGCTTGAGGCCTACCTTTATTTGGAGCGTGAACGGTAGTGACTTGCTCGGTATTCTTATGGGTTCCGAGCTGACCAAGGGGTTGGGGACCCTTATTACCTCCTCGTGCTCTCCCCTTAGCTCCACGAAGAACGGCGTTAACCTCTTCACCCAACCCCTAATCCCCCTCGTCAGTATAACGAACTCTCCCACGTTTAATGCCCTCGAGACGACTAACTGGTAATAAGCTATCAAGTTCCTTATTATCTCGTGAAGCACTATGGGCACTATTATTATTGAAGCTATGAGGAGGAAGGCAAGGGCGGTGGAAGATATTAGACCTACTACTAGGCCCACTATTATCATTGATATGAAGACGTAGTTCAGCAGGTGCTGGAGCTCTTTGCTACTCACGACCGTTACTACTTGTCTTTCTACCATCTCTTTGAGGACCTTGTAGCGGAAGTAAACGTAGAGAGCCGTTGTAGTTACAAAATATAGTGCCAGTGTCACCCCATTCAATGTATCACCTCAAAGCATCCTCGACCTCGTCCTCCTTACCCTGCGGGACTAGGAGTATCAATAAATGCCCCGTTTCTATTAGTAGGTCATCCTCCGGCTCTAAGAACCTTTTGCCATCGAAGACCGCTAAGATCATTACATCCTCTGGGAGCACTGCCTTAACTTCGGCCAACTTCATACCAACTATTTTATCTCCAGGGCTCACGGCTATGGTATAAATAGAGTATTTCCCACTCAAAACCCTAACTATCGGTACTAAGGAGTACTTACCCTCTATATAATCAACGACCAAGTTGGCGGCTATTATAGGCGAAGGCAAGCTCAACTCAGCCAATCCGAGAGTTGATATCAAGTCCGAGGCCTTGCTACTCCTAGTTATCACTATTATCCTCCCTACCCCGTATTCCTTTGCTATAGCTGCTACGAACAAGTTTACCTCATCCTTATCGGTAGTAGCTATAACTACGTCGAAGCTTTGGAGCTCTATTTCTTCATAAAGACTTGGGTCCGTAGCGTCTCTGTGAAGAACCATTACGTCAGCCTCGTTGCTCAGAGCGACGCACTTGGCTTCGTCCTTATCGACGGCCACTATGTCGTGACCTTTCTTGCTCAAGCTTATTGCAATGTGTCTCCCCAGTTCCCCTATTCCAACTATCAAGATCTTCAAAGCCCTACCACCCCAATACTTGAGCGGAGACGAGCAAGGACCACAATAAGTAAGGGTAAGGCCTCTTGACGACTTCTACCTTGGTTATTCCGAGAGCTAACATAATGATATAGCTGAGCAGTACGAATGGTTCAATGAGTAAGTATTTCAAGAAGTATACCGCAAGGACCAAGTGAAAACCGGTTACGTAAGTGATAGCGAACGCTTTCTCGTTCTTTAGCTTCCCTTCCAAGTATCTCCAAATGACTGGCGATAGGGAGTAGGTATACAAGATATTTGACGCCGCTAAGAATTCCCATACCTTCAAGTTATCAGCCTACTCTGGAGGGCTATTCTGACGCTTGTAGGCTTACCTCTGGCGGGGAGAGCTACGTTATATATCGTCAGCGTACCGATGTGGACGAAGGCTACCCTTCCGCGGTGAGCGTGGCCGTGAATGGCTATCCTCACCCCTTCTTCTCTGAGGACGGCCTCTATCCTAGGGTCGCCTAGGTACGGCCATATCTTTCTCTCTTCACCTACAAGAGTCCTCCAGGTCGGTGCATAATGGCTCAAGTATACCACGTTTGGGCACTCCTTCTTTGCTTCTCTTATGAGTTCCCTTACCACCTCTGGCTTCTTCTTGTACTCCTCCTCGACCTCTGGTATGAACTTTCTCTGCCAAGACGTCGGCTTGAGCAAGGACCCTCTAGTGCCTACAATGCTCAAACAGCTGTTTCCAAAATTTAAGGTGATGTATTCATCGTTAAGCCATATGACTTCTGGGTAAGCCTTGCGGAACTCCTCTTCCCTTTCCCTATATTCCTCATTCCCAAAGACCGCAACTATTCTGTCGCTGAGGCTCTTAGCAAAGTCCACTACTGGCTTTAGGTTTTTTACTTCAGATTTTTCCACTAGGTCCCCAGCCATTAGCACTAGAGAGAAGTTTCCCGAAGCCTTCAGAAGGTATAAGTACTTCGGCGAGTGCACGTCCGAGAAGGCCAAAGCGAGCACTTCACAACCCCATTTACTACAAGTGTCCCACCAAAAATAGCTCCCGCCCCATACATTTGAGTCGTGAATTCGGGCGTTAAAGGAGGTGTCAAATGATGGCTAAGAAGAGAGCGCGAGCTAGCACAAAAAAGAGAAAGAAGGGCTCAGTGAAGAGGAGGACTTGGGACCCCTTTGAGGTAGCTGAGAAACTTGCGCCTACAGTTGCTACCATGCTCGGCTTGGACTCCTTGGGCTTGAGCGAAGAACAAACGATAGAACTCCTCAGAGACCTATTGGTAATGATGATGGGTGACAGAGTAACTAAACCCAAACCCGAGGTCATGGTAAATGCTATAAAGAGAAACGAGAGTAAGGCCTTTGCAATAATAGCCTCGAAGCTCTTGGAGATAATGCCGGAGGGGAAGCTAACCCCAGAGCAAGCGGAGTTCGCGATGGCCTACATAGGTCCTTTTGCTGTGAGGTTTGCACCGCGACTCTATAAGGAGGCCAAGAGGTTGGGCTTGGACTTAGGACCTCTACAAGCATCTTGGGAGGAGGCTTGGAGGCTATCGGGGGACGAGGGGCCTGTAGGCTTCTGCCCTAACTGTGGCTTTAGGGCCATAGCTCCGGACTGGACTTGTATGGTGTGTGGGAAGGTACTCAATGATAAAGAAATAAGGGAGGCGACTGACTTTCAGAGCAAAGTGCAGGAGTTCTTGGAAAACGCCGACTGTAAGGCTCTGAAAGAGCTGTTGGATAAAGGCTCAGTATTTGTGGGTCACAGTACAATTAGTTTGAGCAGGCAGAGCAAGTGGGACATAGAGATTTATTTGAACAAGGATGAAAAAGTCAAAGTGAGGGAGGCTTTTAGAAAGAAGTGTACCAAGGATTTGGACTCAATCCTCAAGAAGCTCTGAGCTGATCCAAGAGTTCCGAGACGACCTTCCTCTTGAATACTATCACTACTCTTACCACGTCCGATCCGCTGCTCAAGCTGAGTTCGCCTAAGTAGGCCCTCTGCTTGTCAAACCTCAAGTAGAGCTTACTCTTCTCGCTCCTCTGTTCCAAGTCTCTCTTTAACAACTCGAAGTCGAAATCATCCATTTTCTTCAGTATATTTTTAGCTGCCTCCTTGGCCTTCTTACCCTTTAGTACTAGCTTTAAGTAAAGGATGGGGTTTCCGTGGTGACCCTTCACTTCGGTAACTTCTATGTCTTCCAGCTCGTCGAGCCCCAGCACGTTAGCGATAGCTTCACCAACCTTCTCTAAGTCCTCAGTAGCGTGAGAGGTGGCGGTCACTTCTACTCTTTCTATCACTTCAGTCCCCCTAATAATAATGCAGCCGAAGCTATAGGACCTATGTTCCCTTCTGGACCTTCTGGATAAACGGGTTTACCCTTTTGAGCTTCTACCTTGCTCAGTCCCGGCTCGCTCGCGCCAACCACCAGCATTACCCTATTTCCTTCAAGCTTCTTTACCCTCTCACCGAACTCATAACTCAATGTGTATACTACGTCTGGCTTCAACAACTCAATGGTGTCGTCCAAGTCTGGGAAGATGAGTAACCTCTTGTCAAGCTTGTAAGCGAGCTTTGAGACTTCCGCCAAGCCTATTTGGGCTGCTGCGCCGGAAGGCTTGGTAACTACGAAGGCTTCGACAGGCTCTCCAAAGTTGAAGGCGAGCTTAGCTAGGTCTTCGAGCCTCTGGACGCTCGTCGGCGCGTGGGCCACCAGGTAAACCTTCATCTCCTTTCCCCCGATTCCATGCACGCTAAGGTCTCTTTTAGCTTGCCAGAGATCAAGTCTCTGAGGAGCTCATCCAAGCTGTTATAGGCGGTTGCCTCGCTCACTTTAGCCAAGTCATTTGCCCTCCTACCAACAGCTATTGAGATATCTGCCTTCTTTAACATGTTCAAGTCATTGAAGCCGTCCCCTATTGCCAATATCAAGTCGAACCAAGGCCTAAGCTTGTCAACTATTTCTCCTTTCTCTTCAAATACTGGTAGGACACCAACTACTACTCCGTTATGATAGATCAGCTTCTGGGCCACATAATCTTCTACACTAAGAACTTCAGCCAGAATTTTTACGAAGTCCTCGAAGCCCCCAGAAACTATCATTGTTGTGAACCCTTGCTTCTTGAGCTCAGAAATGAGTGTAGGAGCCTCTGGCTTGAGCCTCTTTATTGCCTTTTCCGCGACTCCTTCTATAACTTTTTTTGGGGTACCGATGATCATTTCAACCCTTTTCAGAAAGGTCTCGAACCAGTTGTCCGAGGTTAAGCCCTCTTCCAAGAGCCTTTTTAGCTCATCCCCTTTCTCGTGGTTTTCAGCGAGGGCCTCCCAGAACTCGTAGTCTATTAGCGTGCCCTCTAAGTCTAATAAGGCTAACTTCTTCAAAGCGTGAGCCCCGGGGAGGGTAGGTGGAAAGTAAAATATCGTTACCTTGAGGACAGGGCGATCCTCTCTATCTCTTCCTTCTTCTGTATCGCGTAGCTCTTCGGGTCGTCGTTTGCTGCTGCAACTATCTCCTCGGCCAAGGCCTCCTCCAAGGGCTTGGAGCTCTTGAAGGCCTTTAGCCTAGCTCCCTCGGTCAAGAACCTCAGAGCCAAGTCAACCCTCCTCTGTGGGCTCACGTCCACCGCTACGTGGTAAACTATACCTCCGTACATTATCCTCGTGGTCTCCTCTCTGGGAGCAGCGTTCTCTATGGCCCTAACCAGAACTTGCAAGGGGTTCTGGCCGGTCATGAGGTATATCAGGTCGAAGGCCCTCTCCACAATACTGTATATCATTGCCTTCTTGCCCATGTTCCTTGATGGCCTCATGAGCTTGTTTATGAGCCTCTCCACTATGGGTACTTCGGCCTTACCGAACCTCCTCTTCTCGTGCCTTCCCGCTGTATAGGGAGTCCAAACGGGCTTTAGGCATATGTACTTCTTCAAGCTGGGGTCCCTTATCTCGACTCCGTCGTAGTCCCACTTACCGAAGAGCTTGGGTTCCAACGGGCTTATGGTATTCCTCTCCAAACTCTAGTTCCCCTTCGCATTGGGAAGGGTTGTGCCTTTTTAAGGTTTGGAAAAACGCCTCACTTACCAAAGGACTTAACTCCCATTTCTAAGAGTTCCTCGAAGGTCCTCACTATTCCTAAGCTCGTATCCGTCTTCTTTATGCTCTCTTCCTTGCTGGCCAAGTTGAACATAGCCCTTATCGCGTCAACGTTTTCGGGCGTAACTATGCTCTCCTGGTGAACTACTTGCATCAAGAACATCTCGTTGCCCTCTACAGCTATACTCTCCTCATATATTACAAGCTCGTACATGTCGTGCCTCTTTCTGCCCACATCCCTAGCCAGCTCTATCACCCTGGCACTGTCCTTTACGCCGCTCAGCTCGGTAGGTATTACGAGTATCCTTGGCGCTTGTCTCAAGGCCTCCAGCACGTCTTCCCTCTTGACCGGTTCCTCGAACCTTATGTTCAAGACGTGGGTGTGCGCTAAGGTAGTTGGGACTACCACAGCTGTGGTCTGTATGTCTAGGTCCGGGACAACAGTCCTAACGTCAACTCCGTGGTGGCTGGGCAGGGTAACTGGGTTAGGCACGATAGCGTCTATTGGCCCTCTCTTGGTCTCGTGGGGATCAGCCCCCCTCCTAACTATGGTCGCCCTTACGCTCTTCACCTTGAAGTTCTGTCTCAGAGTGCATATGAGCCTTAGGAGTCCAGTGGTGTTGCACGAAACAACCCTCACGAACTGCTTTTCCTTAGCGTCTTCATAGTTACACAAAGTAGAGAAGGAGAAGCCCGCGACCTCGTGCTTCTCTCCGCCTTGGAATATGGCCTTAACGTTGTGCTTCTCATATAAGGGTTTGTACTCCTTGCCGACACCTCCGGGGGTCGCGTCTACGACTACATCAGCCTTCTCCAACAGCTCTTCTAAGGTGCCTTGAACCTCTATGCCAGCCTTTTGGAACTTCTCGAGCCTGTCCTTTGGCACGTATAGCAAGCCCAGCTTTGAGGCTAACATAGCAAGGTAATCCGGCCTAGTCTTGGTTACTCCGACCAAGGTCATGTCGTCTTGCTTCATTACTGCCTCAGCAACCCTCTTACCTATAGTGCCGAAGCCGTTCACCGCTACCTTAACCAAGACCTCTCCCACGGAGTATTTCTGAACAGAGGGATTTTGAGTTACCTCTAGGTTCTAGAATGAACCGAAAGGTTTGGGAGTTCAGCATACCTTATAAG
>JALWJF010000003.1 GCA_027081755.1 Desulfurococcales archaeon
ATGAGTACCCGTCTCAGGATCTTTGGTTATTGTTAAAGCATAGGTGAAGTAACTAGAAGCGTCTTTGGGCCATGTCTTGAAGGCTGGGATTGAAAGCATATCTGGCTCTCTTCTAACGCTTTGCACAGCCCCTTTCCTTACCTTTTTAGGTAAATACTTACCTATGCCGACCATTTCTCCTAGAACCTTTATCTTGCCTCCCAAGCCCTCTGGCTTCTGTTTAAACGGGGCTAAGAACCTCTCTCCAAGCTCCTCGAGCTTATCTGTTCCTAAAGCTATCTTTATCAACTCCATGGATCCAAATATGTTTCCCGCAACCCTCCATTCGTGGAAACCCTTGAGCCTTTCAAACAGTAAGGCTTTCGGGAACCTCTTCCACATCAGCTGTCTAAGTATTTCTGGAACTTCTTTTATTGGATCAACTTCAGCATTCACCCTTACTAATAAGCCTTTTTGTTCTAATGTTTGGAGGTATTCCCTCAAGTCTTCCAAGTCTCGAGGCCCCTTGAAAACACAAACGGAAAGTTTAAGCGCAACATGTCTTCTCGAATTCTTTTGGCTTCCTAAAGAAGTCTCCAAAATATTCTACGAAGTGCTTGTAGAACAAGTATCTCCTTAACGGCCTCATCATTATTGCTATTATCAGAGGAGGTACTAGGAGCGTCGCCAAGGACATCAACTGGCCCCAGAAATCGACGCTCAATGAGGTCCAAGCTAATACCATTGCAGCTGTAATATTTAATATGAATGCCGTAGCGGTGAGCCATCTCTTGGCCCATATGACTTCTGCCATTTTTGTCGCCGCGTAGTTGACTATAGCGTAGATGAGCAAGAAAGCCAAGCTACCCATCATTGCTATATTTGAAAGGTCATAGAAATTGGCGAGAAACAGTGCCACCAAACCACTTATAAGTATCTCATATTTGAGTAACTGTATTGCCCTTACGTTTTCTCCTACAACCTTATCTATCTTAGGTAGGAAGTGAGCTATTCTGCCGGCCCCGAATATTGTAGCGTTTATCGCTGAAGCGGTGGAGAGTAGGGCTGCAACGGCTATTATCACAAATCCTAACTTCCCTAACAAAGGTTCGGCAATTATTCCTAGCGCATAGTCCTTATACTTCGCCACTATTTGGGGGCTCAACGTAGTTACTGCGACATATGCAATGGAGATGTATATAAATGCGACAATTATTACGGATATGAAAAATGCCCAGTATACATCCTCCTTCTTCTTAGCTTCCAAGCTGGCGTTTGATATTATACCGAAGCCTTCATAGGCGGAGAATATTATGAGACCGCCCAATAGGATCATGTTAAGAGAGGGCCAAGGTTTAGTAAATATCACAGAGGGGTTTGACCTAATGAGACCTATAGCTATGAAGAACAGCAAGATACCGACCTTTATGTATACTAATAGATCTTCTACCTTGCTCATTATATGTGAACCTAACATGTTTATTGCCGTGAATGTGATTAGTACCAACGTAATCATCACGTGATGCACGACAAAATACCAGAAGCTTCCCTCTTGAAAGCCCATTAGTGCCGCTGCGTAACTGCCGAAAGCGTAAGCGTAAAGGGCTACCATAACCACGTAGCCTACCCACAATAAAGCGTTTATGTAGTCTAAGGTGAACAAATTGTCTATGACCATTGCTATGTACTCTATAGTACCGCCTATACACGGGTGATAGTAGGAAAACTTAGCGTAGGAGTAAGCGCTCAAGAGAGCTATTATGGCCCCTATAGAGAAGGCAAACGGCGATGCTACGCCGGCGTATTGAAGCAGCAGTCCTAAGGTGCTGAAGATTCCTCCTCCTATCATCCCTCCTATTCCTATTGCTATGAGTTCCTTGAGACCCAGCTTCTTGAGATGGTCCGCTGGGGAAACTTCCTCCTCCATGGAGACCCTCTATGCCTTCGGATTAAGTAGAAGCCTTATTACTTTGGACTCTCGGGAAAAAGGTCAGCTGAGACAGGTCCGCTCATCTGTCGCGCCCTGTGGTTCATCATCCCGCATTTAGGCATCCAGCTGTTACCACTATTTTTGATAACTCCTAAAGAGGTCATCTTTGAAATGGTAGTACTATGGTCATCGTGCTTGCACTTTTGACGGTATTGAAAGACTACTGTAGATCCCATTTGGTGAATCGAAGGGAGTCCGTGAGCATAGAAAACAAAAACAAGGGTTTCATCAGTTGTATTGTAAAAATATTATAGAGGGCCTACATCGGGCCAACCTTGTCTCTGTCCCGTTCCTGCTAAAGGAGTTAGTGCGTTAGGACCCTTAGTGATTAACAGTGCCAAGTTTCTCGCGTGTTCTCTAGCCCTATTTATTGCCACTTCCTTAAGTTTTTCTCCTTGAGCTTCATCCTCATGAACAGTAACATCAATTATGTGTTTCCCATAAGTTATTTGGAGTTGTTGTATAGCTATAGAATAAGCTAAGTAAGAGAACTTGTCCGTTTGGGTCGGGCCGACCCAGCCTAGAGTTATTATAGCGTCGCAGCCCTCATCTAGGAGTTTCTTTGCCGCCACAGCTATGTCCTTTATGCCGGGTACGGTGTACCGCTTTATCTTTAAAGCGGGAACTAACCTCTTGAGTTCTTGTATTGCGTGCTTGGCCATATCCACCCTAGCAAAGGTGGTGTCAACGACACCTATGCAGACCACTGCGATACCCCTTGGGTTTAAGGGGCATTAGGGTAAAGGGCTCATCATAATAAAGTACAAACACGACCTAATCGTGCTTATTAGAGAAACAAAAGTAAAAAGAAAGCATATGCGCGGACCCTATGCCATCAACTCTTAGCCAAACCATATTCTAACCCAATATATAAAGAATACTACCCAAGAGAGGGCTAAAGTGGCTGAATACGTTACAGCTAGGAATGCTAAGGGGAAAAATGAAACAATAACAAAGCTTAAGAGCCTGCCCTTGTTCCCATCCCAAAGCCCAACCCCGATTATGCTCGAATAGGAATACCAGAAGGCCATAAAGGTCAATGGAAAGAAGTACCAGGGTAGAAATATGGTTATTGTCGAGGCTACTATGGTAACTGCCAGAGCTATTGCAACTTCTCTAGCCTTACCGTAACGCTCCCAGTGACTGGGTCCGGGCACCTCAACAAACCCCCTTTATAGCCCATGTCTTCTGGATCTATTCCTTTTAGCATAGCGTAGACCACATGAAGCATCGATGCCAAGAGATGTAAACAAACGGGTTTGTTAAAGGCCTTTAATGTAAAGCCTTCGAACTCGAACCAATCACCGGGTTCGTATCCCGCAGCACAATAACCCTCAACCTTTACGACCGTAGCTCTAACCCTCAAGGTCCCCGCCGACTTAGCATCTAATACCAGCCACTAATGTCTGCTACAGAAGACAAAGCTAAAATGCTTTGCTTATGAACTAGCCGGGGCGGGTCGGTCTTGAGCTGCGACAAAATAGAACTGGGCCCTCCCTACCTGACCAAATTCGAGAGAGCAGTCATAGTGGGAATAAGGGCCCTCCAGATCTCTATAGGAGCTCCACCCCTCATCGACGTTTACAAGCTTCCGGTAAAGGACCCTATATACGTAGCCAAGGCAGAGCTCGAGAAAGGGTTATTGCCAATAAGCGTTAGGAGGCGTTCTCACGGCGGAAAGGAGGCGCTGATACCCCTTGACTGCCTTCTACAAAAAGAAAAGGAAGTCCTCGGAGGATTACCGAGACTCATGTGAGCCCATAGCGGAAGGAGAGTTCAAACTGGTCGAGGCAGAGCAGAGAGATGAATGTAGGGGCGTAGGCTTTAGGCTAGGTCCGTTTTTGATTCTCAATCCTTACAGCCAACCGAACGCTACCCGCTATAATGCAATAACTATCCCAACCATACTGTTCCTCACCTATATTTTTGCCTTGGGCTATGTAACAGTTAGCAGTTGTAAGAATATAACCGTTGCTATGGCAGGTTTCTTCGGAGGCTTAATGTTACCCTTCTCAATCCAAGTAATAGTCACTGATCTCGTCTCTAGGCTTGATAAAACATCAACCACTTGGCTCATGTTTCCCGTGCCGAGCCCTATCCCAACTGCTCTAATATCCATCTTCCCTTCCAAGCCGTATTCCTCGAGGGCTAAGGCCTCCTTAGCTATGGTATTGGGCCTCTTGGCCGGATCGGTCACGTCTATAGCCTTGGCATGGTGGTCCCAAGGGGTAATGCAAGTTTATCCAAAGGTTGTTGGAAAGAACTTGATGTATTACCCGTTCATCTTCTTCTTGTCCGGTTTTCTTAACCCAATAGCTTCGGGTGCCTTTGCTTACCTCCTTTCTGCGTTCTTCCAGCTGTTCCCTTACCCCTATTCCGTTGGCTGGTACTTAGGTTTCCCCAAGTCCATGACCTTATTCTCCATAACATTGTGGATAGGCCTTAAGAGTAACGTTCCGGCCTCTGAAGTCTACGCGCCTCTGGTAATGATAACTCTCATTTTGAGCATTTTCGAGGCAGAGCTTCCGGTAAGCGATCCTTGGGAGACGTCAAAGCTCTCTTCACTGCTAGGAGCGCTTGCCATTATACTGCTCGCTCCAACCCCTCACTAGGGGACTTGAAAGTGGACGAGAAACTCAAGAAGGAGACTTGGGAGTGGGTAAAGGCACTGATCGAGGCAATAATAATAATTACAGTCCTCAAATTTGTGCTTAACACTCCTGTGCCGATATCCACCATAGCTTCCGGGAGCATGAGGCCTACCTTAGAGAGGGGAGATCTAGTGTTCGTTAGGGGACTGGCTCCCAAGGATATAAGCATAGGGAGGATAATAGTATACAGATCCTGTCAAGGTCCCTTCATAATCCATAGGGTTGTGGGAGAGGCCATACAAGCCACATTCCCTAACGGGACTTCTAGGCTATATGTCGTCTTCAGCGAGAAGGCTAGGGAAAAACTCCTAAAGGAGCTGAAAGGGGCCAACTTGTACTTTTACTTCATAACCAAAGGCGATAACAACCCGGTCACGGACTTCTACCTATATCAGTTCATAAATTGCAAAACCCTAGAGCCTTTGCCGGGGGTCCCTCAGAGCAGGGTCGTTGGAGCAGTAATAGAGGTTGATGGCTATCCCATTAAGCTCCCTTACTTAGGCTACATAGCCTTGCTAGCCTTTCCCTTCCTTTGGTGGGTTCCCAGATGAGCCGAAGAACTTTTTCAAGAAAGATGTCACTTTTTCAACTAAGCTCTCTTTGCGCTTCTCTTCACCGTATAGGGCATTCATTATATTCAATATCTCTTGATATATCTTCTTTCCATCCGTAATGGCAGATGTCAATTCCTTGTTTATCCATTCGACCCACGTGCTTTTTGCCTCTCTAACTTTCCTCCACTCTTCGCACTCCTTGCACTTTCTCTTTAATATAGCCTCTATTATAGCTAGGTCATCATCTATATCACGTGTATACTTCTCTAATCTTTTTATTAAGGCATCTATCTCTTCAACTATACTTACTAGGTCCTTGGCATACTCGATATTAAAGATTCTTCTCAGCTCTGGATCAATGTTTCTTGGCGGGCTGGGCATGTAGCTTATCTCCTTAGCCAAATTAATAGCATTACGCAGTCTCTTCCTATCTAAGTAAAGCCTCCTAAGCTTGACTAGAGTCTCATATATAGTATAGGAGAGTTCTGGTACTGGCGGTAGTTCCTCTACCGTTTCATAAAGCTTAGTGAGCGCAAGTATATCGTCTCGATTATCCATTGAGGAAACCCAGTAGTTACCAAGGAACTTATACACTTTAAATATTTTAAAACTAAAGCTCAGATCCCGTGACCTCTTCTCACCATTCGGTCGGCCAAGAAGTCATCATTGCTTTTATTCAATGCATTAGCGTAGGGTGCCCAAACCTGTCCGAACAAGGAAGGATCATATTTATGAGTTAAATAGGCATGACTTCAAAGTGTTCAAGCTTCGTCCGGAGAAGTTTTAGAGACGCGTGGATGACTGTTCGATGGAGTTCTGTTACTGGACAAGAAAGTACCACACAACCTTTAACGTTCTTAATGATGATTTATATGCTTAGCTAGAGGCAACACTTATCTCCGTCATGAGCTTTCCTAACTTGGGAATGACCCGTGAACGAGGTTAAGAAGATCCTAGTAGTAGGAGCAGGAGTAATGGGGCACGGAATAGCGCAAGTAGCAGCCATGAGCGGCTTTCAAGTGAGAATGATAGACATAAAGCAAGAATTCCTAGACAGAGCCATGCAAAGGATAAAGGAAAGCTTGGAGAAACTTTACGCTAAGGGCAAGCTCAAGGAACCTCCAGAAGAGGTCTTAAAGAGAATAGAGACTATGGTGGCGAATCCGAATGATGAGAAGAGTTACGCAGAAGCTGCAAAGGACATAGACTTCATGATCGAGGCTGTTCCGGAGAAACTGGAGCTCAAGCAAGCTGTATTCAGTACTATAGATAAATATGCTCCTCCCCACGCCATCTTAGCCTCCAACACCTCTTCAATACCAATTACCGAGATAGCCAAAGCAACCAAAAGGCCGGACAAAGTAGTTGGAATGCACTTCTTCAATCCCCCTGTGATATTGAAACTAGTAGAGGTGGTGAGGGGTCAGCAGACCAGTGATGAAACTGTAAATACTACCGTTGAGTTAGCCAAGAAGATGGGCAAGGTACCAATAGTGGTCTCCAAAGACGTGCCAGGATTTATAGTAAACAGAATCATGGCGAGGTTCTTGAATGAGGGCTGTTGGTTGGTAGCAAGAGGAATTTATACCAAAGAGCAAGTAGACGCTGCCTTAAGGTACAAGCTGAACTTCCCTATGGGAGCCTTCGAGCTAGCCGATTACGTGGGTCTAGACGTGTTGGTAAGCTTAATGGAAGCCATGAGAGAAAGAGGCATGAACATAACCATATGTCCCTTGTTCAAAGAGATGGTTGAGAAGGGCAAGTTGGGAGTGAAAAGCGGGGAGGGCTTCTACAAGTACCCAGCTCCCGGTAAGTTCGTGAAGCCCGCAGTGAAGGCCTCGGCAGCTGAAGGGGTTGATTACATAGCTATAGTAGACCTAGCAGTAAACGAGGGGGCTTGGCTGGTAGAGAACCAAGTAGCTAGTGCAAAAGATGTGGACACAGCGACCGTCCTAGGTTTGAACTTACCGACGGGAATACTCCAGCTCGGAGATAATCTAGGATTAGATAACGTCGTTGCATCAATAGAAGAGAAGGCCTCAAAATATAATACTGATGACTACAAAGTAACCAGCTTGCTAAAGAAGATGGTCGAAGAAGGCAAGTGTGGGCTGAAGTGCGGAGAGGGCTTCCACAAGTACGAAGTTTATGAGGAAGATTTGGGAGAGATAAAGATAAGGAAGGAGGGCAAGGGCTTCTGGATAATTCTGAACAGGCCCAAACAGAGGAATGCCCTGACGCCTCAGATGCTCAGGAAGATGGCCGAGGCCGTCAAGAGGGGGTGTGAGGACAAAGATGCAAAGGTAATAGTACTTTATGGGGGAGAGGTCTTCAGTGCAGGCTTTGACCTAACAGTAATGAAAGATATAAAGCCAGAAGAAGCTCCATACGTCGTCGCTAAACCCTTTGCAGAACTGGGTGAAGCTATAGAGAGCTGTCCTAAGCCCGTTGTAGCTTTCATAACCGGCTATGCGTTGGGAGGAGGCCTAGAGGTAGCAATGATGACTGACCTAAGGTTAGCTAGCGATGATAGCTTGCTAGGCCAACCAGAAATCAACGTAGGCATAATACCGGGAGGCGGCGGAACACAAAGGTTGCCTAGACTAGTGGGTCTAGGAAGGGCCTTACAATTGGTGTTGTTAGGAGAAATGATGGATGCAGAAACGGCCAAGCAGTGGGGCTTAGTAAACTGGGTCGTTCCGAAGAGAGTTGCTGATGCAGAAATAAGGCTCCTAATACAGAAGTTAGCTTCAAAGCCCCTATACGCTCTAGGGGCTGCTAAGGAAGTCACTAGGGCAGCCCTAGAAGTTCCGCTAAAGGAGGGCTTAAAGCTCGAGGCAGAAGCCTTTGCCAGAGTTCTGGGCACTGAAGACGCAAAGGAAGGAATTAACGCTTTCCTCGAAAAGAGGAAGCCCAAGTTCAAAAACTAACCTTGGAGGTAATTTCTATATCTAAATTCAGTTGATGATACATACTTAGTAATACTTAGACTGAGTGCGCATAACTAGGTTAGAATTTTTAACATTGTTTCGTTCTATGACGCAAAATTGTGTCATGGAGGTGGTGTACATCGTTCTGAGACATAAAGAAGACTGTTTTATCCTTGTCCCTGTGGTCTATTCTCGAAAAATTGCAAGAGGGAGGTGGAGCGAGTTTGTCTACAAGTGCCAATAACAACAAAGATAATGCTAACCAGAGATCGTTGAGGTACGCCTTGTTCTACAAGGAGTTCCCACGCATCGTTCTAGAATATGAAAAAATCCGTAATGATAATAGCAACGATGACCTCAGCAAATTCTATGAAGAATATGCCTACAGGGTCAAGAGGAACATGGTTCGAAGAAGGACCTCTAAGGTATTAGATATGGAGAGGAAGGCGGTAAATGAACTGAAGGATCATGTAGTTCGGATTGATACCAAAAAGCTTCTGGAATTGGTTGAAATTCTCAACGAAAGATACCAAAAATTGCTGAACATCATCGGCATGGACGATGATATAGTAAGGGAGTTCATGGCACGGCCAGTATCTAGGAAATTTGCCCCACTGCTTAAAGCAATTAGTTTATGGGTAGCTGGCGATCTACCAGATTTCCTAAGCAACATAACTGGTAGTTCGATAGGAATAAAGATATCTATTGACAAGGTAAGAAAGGGGCTGCCGCCCGAGGGCGTGTTGCTGTTCAATTCATATAATGGAAATAAAAAAGGAAGGAAAGTATTCTCAATAACGGCAGTTGGTGGCTCTCTCTCGAGTTTTCGCGACGTGATGTTGAACACAGCCGCATGGGCTATGGCGTTCACCAGCAACAGTCCCGAGGAGTATATCGCCAAGTTTGAGAATAGAGTGGAGATGCTATCATCAAGCGAATTCAAGAATTGGAGAGAACGGAGCTTGTTAGCGAATTCATCTAGGACTAATCTCGTAAACATCTTGAGGAAGTGGGTCCAAGGAGTGCCCATCCACTGGCTTTTGGAAACTATAGTCACGTTCACCCTAAAGGAACTTGCTTTTTATTCGCATCTCTTTTATTCCGACCCCGTTATTGTTCTAAGTTCTTTCGAGAAGGAGTTTGTACTCACGGGCTTAGCTCTTACAGCGCCGCCGTTATTAGAGAAATGATTTCCTACTTGAACGGGTTCGAATTTTGCTTGGTAGGGGCCCTTACCTAACTGTTAGAGAAATGAGGGCCATTGAGAGGAACTCCGAGGCCCTCGGGTTTGGGGAAGAACTTATGATGGAGAATGCCGGCTCTTGGGTCGCAAGGATAGCATCGAGAAAAGGAAAGGAATTCTTGATCGTTGTGGGAAAGGGAGGAAAGGGAGGAGATGGCTTAGTAGCCGCTAGGCACCTAGCCTTAATGGGTAAGGACGTATACATCTACTTACCATACAAGACGTGTGAGCTAAAGGAAATAACTAGGAAGAACCTAGAGAGGGCTCTGGCTAGTGGAGTAAAGCTCGTGAACGTGCTAGAAGAAAGGGAAGTAATAATTGATGCACTTCTTGGGACTGGAATAAAGGGTAGGCCTAGAGGGAAAGCAGAAGAAATAATAAAGTGGATAAATACCACAAACTCTTACAAAATATCCATAGATGTCCCCTCGGGGATGAATCCAGATACTGGAGAGTGTGAGCTCTGTGTGAAGGCAGACTTAGTAATAACTGTTCACAAGCCGAAGATAGGTTTGAAAAAGATAGAGAATAACGTGATAAGCGTTGAGATAGGGATACCTAGGGCTGCTGAAGAGTACTTAGGACCCGGGGACCTTGAGCTGATGCCGAGGAGAGAGAGAAAGGGCTTAAACGGAAGGGTGGCCATCCTAGGAGGATCAGAGCTTTACCAAGGTGCCCCCTGGCTTTCCGCCTTAGCTGCCTTTAGGGCTGGAGCGGATTTAGTGTATGTTTATACTCCTAACAGAATGAACTACCCAGAGCTCATATGGAGACCTCAAGAGAACATCTTGGATTCATTTAGGAGGGACAAGGTAGACATAATCGTCTCTGGACCCGGCCTAGCCCAATCGATGACACTAACCCAGTACGTCTTAGAATACTTTAAGGAAAACGAAGATGCGAAGCTAGTACTAGATGCGGACTCGCTCAAGTACCTAGCAAACTTAGAAGTGGACTTGGATGGGAGAGCCGTACTAACACCGCACTTAGGGGAGGCATCAAAACTCTTAGGTAAGAAGGTGGAGGACGAGTTGAGCTCTAGGATAGAGGCTGCTGAAAGGATAGCTGAGAAGTATAACGCTTGTGTAATACTTAAAGGGAAAGTTGATGTAGTCAGCTGCCAAGGCAGAAGCCTCCTCAACAGTGCTGGTAATAGCTATATGACCGTTGGAGGGACCGGCGACGTGTTGGCTGGTGTTGTGGGAGCCTTCTTGGCTAGAGATGAGCCTTGGTGGGCCTCCAAGGCAGCTACCTATGCTGTAACCAAGGCTGGTGAGGTTTGCTTCGAGGAGAGAGGTCATTCGAGCCCTACGTGCATAATAGAAGAAGTTCCTAGGATTTTGAGAAATATAGCTCCCTAGCCTCCGAGAACTTCATATTCAGCCAAGACTCTTCTACGGGGTACTTCTCGTAAAGCTCTTTTCTCAAGGCCTCCAAAGGCCTCTCTTCAACCCCTAGCAAATCTGAATAGGCCTCCTTTATTCCCAAGAGTTCCCTCCAGCCCTTTTGCCTGGCGGAGTGATGGTCTACTATTACTCTCCCCTTCACTTTGAGTAACTTTTCCTTAAACTTCTCTGGATCTCCTTTGTTTAAGTATATTGGTGGACCATCTAGGAGCAGCAACTCAAAGGGCTCAAACCACGACCAAGCCTTATCATCTCCCCCTTGAACATCCGAGGAAAAGACTATTCCTCCTATCCTAACGGCCATCACATATCCAAGCTTAGGGTTTCCGTGAACTAACGGTTCGGACAGTTTTATTCCTTCGAATTCCTTACCGTCTCCGATTTCTATCTTCACGTTCAGGCCTTTTTCTCTAAGCGCTTTCAAGAACTTGTAGGCCCTTATTTTCTGGCTAACGTTTATGTTGTTTTTGTAGTCCTTTATTATTAATGTCTTGCCATCATAAACGTCATATGGGTAAAGCCAGCCCGGGTTGTAATGATCTCTATGATAGTGCGTTATTATTATGATATCAGCCTTTTCTATTGCTCTTACGATTCTCTTGCTCGCTTCAACCAAGGCCTCCCACTCCTTGGGATGGGGAGGCAAGCCGAAGCGCTTGGGAGCTAAGGAGGCTGAGGGATCTATTACAACATTTCCTACCCTAACGGCCATACTCCTAACTCCCAATGTCTCCGAAGCCAGCGGCTCAACGTCTGGGGACATAAGCCCTCATAACCTTTTCTTGAGCAATAAGCCTCATTTTGAAACGTTACGGAAAAGGAAACGGGATAAGCTCCGTGGCACGAGGTAAGAGAGGACGCTTCGTCCTAAACATAAAGAACTTTGCACCAATCGAGAAGGCAAGGTTCGAGTTCATCGTGCCTGGGATAAACGTTATCACCGGGGATAACGGGACGGGTAAGACGAGGGCCATATTGGTCCTCTACTTCCTTAACGAGCTCCTAAAATTGAGCAACTTGAATAAGCATTCAGTGATCTTAGAGGTAAAGCATTTCATGATCCCAAGGCACTTCCCATGGGTTGAGAACGAGAGGGGAACTGACCTGTCCAAGCTCTTCTTAGACATAGAGAAGCCTGTCGAGCTGGAGCTTGAGGCTTATGAGAGGGATCACGAAAGACCGTTTGCACGTGTAAAGGTTGTGTTAAGATATAAAGATAGGGTTGACAAAGAACGTAGAAAGGATCATGAAATTGATATAGATGTTAAGACCGAAAGGAGGGGAGGAAAGCACAGAATTCCGATTCATGTCATAGGCCCCTTTAGGACTACGTTTACGGCTTGTTCTTGTCCTTTCAAGTTCCCTCAAGCTTACGTTGACAGCTTTGCGGAGTTCAAGGAGCGCGTTAGTGGTGAGTTAGAGACCCGTTTGACGGCGTTCTCGGATAAGCCTAAGGTCCACTTCTATCCAAACGGGACCTTTGAGTTCGAGGTTAATGGCAAGAAGTTAAGGCCTCCAGAAGCGGCATCGGGCTGGGCCGAACTAGCTTACTTCTACGCCTACACGGAAGTGGCCAAGCAGCCTCCAAGACTGATAGCCATAGAAGAGCCCGAAGCCCATTTGTTTCCCCAAAACGTCGTCGCCCTAATGAGGGACCTAATGAAATATGTTAGGCGCGGCTATGGGTTCTTGATAACTACCCACTCTCCCTTGCTGAGTGTAGCCTTAAGCTTGTTAATGGAAGAAGAGAACGTTCACGGGCTCTTCTTGCGTTGGTACATACTTGAAAGAGGAGGTAAGGGAAGTATATTGAAGGAGTGTAATGTGCGTGAATGCCTAGCAAATGACGTCTTACTCAATACCATAATAGATTTAATGAAAAAGTACGTGGTGATGAACGTTGGAAGAGATTAATTGCTATGCTCTTGAAAGCGATAGGGATGTTAGCAAACTAGGGCTCGAAGAACTATGCAATGAAGTCAGTTTCCTCAAACCTTTGAACGTTCCAGCGTGGAGGCCGGAGTTCGTGGCAGCTACAAGGAAGGACGAAGTCTTGGTTGTGGGTATGGTTGAACACAAGAGGTCTTGTAACAAGATGGAAGAGGCGATAAAGCAAGTGTTCGGAAAGGACTTCTGGAAACTATTACTTAAGTCCCAAGAAGACGCAAAGTGTCTAACGTATCTGAGCACGATCGGTCCTCTATTTAGCCTATTCGCAGTTGCGAAAGCAGAAAAGGTATCCGGTAAGTGTTGCTTACCTATAAACGGCATTAAGACCTTTACACCTCGTCGTCTTACTCTGTTGCAACGAGGTAAAAGAGAAGAGAAAGGACTTTCTAACGGCTTTGAAGTTGATGGCTTTGGGTGTTTCGTACAAAGAGATCCAGTTGAAGAAAATGGAATCTAAGCAGCATTTCACAATTATGCCGATCTTATTGATCGAGGAAGGCAAGGACTTGAAGCTTTGTGCTAAATACTTGGTAGACGCTGTAGGCAGGGGTTTCACTTCTTAGCGAGCTTCCTCTTGAGGTTCTTCACGTACTTGTTGGCCTCCAGTGCAGCAGTCACTCCTTGGCCAGCCGCTGTAACCACTTGGAAGCCTATTCCAGTAACGTCTCCGGCCGCGTAGACTCCGGGTATGTTAGTGTGCATCTTGGGGTCTACCTTTATGAATCCTGCCTTATCTAGCTCTACTCCAGCCTTTTGGAATATCTGGGTCGCTGGCACCTCTCCTATCGAGAAGAACACTGCCCTCGCTTCTATTACCCTCTCGCTCCCGTCCGGGAGCTTTACCCTAACTCCGGTAACCTTGTTTCCATCTCCCAAGATCTCTACAACCTCAGCCCCTTCCAATATCTCCACTTTAGGGTTGTTCCTCAGCACGTTCATGAAGGACTCGGAGGCCTCTATCTTGTGACCTTGAGTTATTATGTACACCTTGCTGGCCAGCGATGTCATGTAGACGGCTTCCTCCATGGCGTGGTCATCATAGCCGACCAAGACCATGGGCTGGCCCTTGAAGAAGGGTGCGTCACAAACTACACAGTAGCTAACGCCTTTGCCGAAGTACTCTTTCTCACCCTTTATCCCTAAGCCCTTTGTGGACAAGCCCGTTGCGATTATGACCGAATAACCCTTGTATTCGTTACCCCTTCTAGTAACCACCTTCTTTATATCACCAGAGAGATCAACATCAACTACTTCCTCTTGGAATACTACCTCCGCGCCGAACTTGGTGGCATGCTTGTAGAACCTTTGGGCAAGCTCGTCTCCCTTTATCCTCTCTATGCCGGGGTAGTCCTCAACCAGAGGAGCGTTGGCTATCCTACCTCCTGGACCCAAAGCTTTTTCCAATACTAACGTCTTCATTCCCAACCTAGCAGCATAAAGTGCAGCAGCCAAACCCGCCGGTCCGGCCCCTATTATTAAGATGTCGTAGACCTCCTCCTTCTTCGCCTTCTTCCTTGGCATCGCGAGCCTCATGCACTTTCACCGAAAGGGTTTTGTAGAAGGGGTGTTTTAGGTTTGCCTTAGCTAAAATTTCTCGGAAGCGTTCAAGCGAGCACCACTTCTACCCCAAGTTCCTTAGCGGCTTTGGTTTGCTTTGAGTCTCTAGTTACAAGCTTTAAGTTCTCCACCTCGCAAGCGGCTATGTAGACGGAGTTGTAAACGGTAACCCTAAAGGCCTTAGCTATTTCATAAGCTCTCTTCAAGTATTCCTTCGCTTGGAGTTGTATCATCAACCCTTCTAGTTCCTCCAGAACTTTCAAGGCTATTGCTTCCTCCTTCTCACTCAGGTCGTTTAGGACCTTGGAATGTTTCCACACGACGTTATAACCCTCTATAAAGGCTAAGTCTAAGGTCTTCGAAGGAAGCATGTTGAGGAGGTCCTTCCACCCCTTCTCCTTTAACGCTATAGCAGCTAAGACGGAAGCGTCAAAGAGAGTCCCTTTCAAGCCTTACCACCGAGGAGGCGAAGCCCTCATCCTTTTCTTTCATACCTTCTAAGAGCTTCTCTATTTTCTCCTTTTTCTCCTCAGCTTCTAGCTCCTTTATCCTGTTCTCAATGAATTGCTCTATTTCCTTCTTCCAATCTATTTTGTACTTCTTCATCTTCTCTTTCAAATCGCTTCTTATCCTTATTGAGAGGACTACTCCCAAGCCCCATACCCGTATACGTATGTATACAAGGGCTTATGAGCCTTTGAGTAACGTCTGACACGGGACTACTACATTTAAATACGATCAGAACCATATAATACGAACCCCTCTGCGCCAAACTTATTATTAACCTCCGCCTCAGTCTCCACTCGGACACGAAACTATGGCCTCGAGGTTTAGACTAACTCCTCGCGCAGATAAAATAATTAAGGAGATAAAGTTCGGAATACTATCACCGGACGAAATAAGGAAAATGGCAGTAGTAGCCATAGTAACCGACCAAGCGTACGACGAAGCCGGTTTGCCGGTTGAAGGAGGCATAATGGACCCCAGAATGGGTGTGACCAGCCCGGGTCAACGTTGCCCCACTTGTGGAAACACCCTCCAAGGCTGTCCGGGTCACTTCGGTTATATTGAACTTACCAAGCCCGTAATCCACTACGAGTTCGTCCCTCATATCTACGATGCCCTTAGGGCCACTTGCTGGAAGTGCGGCCGAGTAAAGCTCTCAGAGGGTGAAATAAAGAGGCTCTTAACACTCAAGAAGAAGCTGGAGGAGAAGTACCCATTCTTAGCTAAGAGGGTCGTTAACTACGCAAGAAAGAAGGCTGCGAAGGTCGAAGAATGTCCACACTGTGGAGCAAAACAGTTCAAGATAAGGCTCGAGAAGCCCTACTACTTCGTTGAAGAAAGAGAAGGTAAGCTTAGACAATTAACTCCTGTTGACGTGAGATCTAGGCTGGAGAGCATACCCGACGAACATGCTGAACTCTTAGGCTTCGATCCCAAAGAAGCAAGACCCGAATGGACAGTGCTAACTGTATTGCCCGTTCCCCCCATAACAGTGAGACCCTCCATAGTGTTAGAGAGCGGCCTTAGGTCCGAGGACGACCTAACACACAAGCTTGCGGACATAGTTAGGACGAATATGAAGCTTAGAGAAAACATAGCCAGTGGAGCCTCTGAGGCGATGATAGAGAGCTTGTGGGACTTGTTGCAATACCACGTAACTACCTTCTTCGACAACGAGGTGCCGGGCATACCTCAAGCCAAGCACAGGTCCGGAAAGCCGTTGAGGACGTTAGCCCAGAGGCTCAAGGGCAAGGAAGGCAGGTTCCGTTCGAACTTGTCCGGAAAGAGGGTTGACTTCTCTGCGAGAACTGTAATAAGCCCTGACCCCAACATATCCATAAACGAAGTAGGAGTTCCAATTGAGGTGGCTAAGACCTTAACCGTGCCGGTAAGAGTAACCCCGTGGAACATAGAGGAGATGAGACAGTTAATACTTAACGGCCCAGAGAAGTGGCCCGGAGCAAACTACGTAATAACGGCTGATGGGAGGAAGATAGACCTTAGGTTCGCTAAGGACAGGAAGATAATAGCAGACAGCTTACAGCCTGGATGGACTGTCGAAAGGCACTTGAGAGACGGAGACGTAGTTCTGTTCAACCGTCAGCCATCACTACACAGAATGAGCATAATGGCCCACTTGGTCAAGGTGTTGCCAGGGAGGACCTTCAGACTCTGTCCATTGGTATGCCCGCCTTACAACGCCGACTTCGACGGAGACGAGATGAACCTTCACGTGCCTCAAACGGAGGAGGCTAGGGCAGAAGCACTAGAGCTAATGCTGGTAGAGAAACACATACTGAGCCCTAGGTACGGAGGACCCATAATAGGCGGTCTACAGGATTATATCTCTGGAGCTTATCTCCTAACAACAGTAGCTACTCTGCTAAGCAAAGAAGACGTACAAGAACTCTTGGGCGCTACCGGTTATGAGGGAGAGCTTCCGGAGCCAGCTATCCTAAGCCCCAAGGTAGCTTGGACTGGTAAACAGATCTTCTCAGTCTTCTTGCCTAAGGACTTCAACTACTCTGGCAGGGCAAACATAAGCACGGGAGAGCTAAAGTGTGAAGATGAATACTGCTTCTACGACTCCTTCGTAGTGGTTAGGGACGGCGAACTCGTAGAGGGAGTGCTGGACAAGAAGTCCATAGGCCATGAGCAACCCAAGAGCTTGATGCACTGGCTGACCTATGAGTACGGACCATCGAAGGCCAGAGAGATCTACGACAAGGCCTTCAAGATGTTCTTGCGATACATTGAGAAGAGGGGCTTCACCACTAGGTACGATGACGTGAAGCTCCCGCCCGAAGCAAAGAAAGAAATAGAGGAAGTCTTGAAGGAGGCCTACGAAGAAGTGGACAAACTCATTGAGGAATACAAGAACGGCTTGCTGGAGCCTTTGCCGGGAAGGACCTTAGAGGAGACTTTAGAGCTACTAATAATGGACGCCCTAGCAAAGGCGAGGGACAAGGCCGGTGAGGTAGCAGCCAAGTACCTAAGCCCGCTGAACAACGCAGTAATAATGGCTAAGGCCGGAGCTAGAGGAAACATACTGAACCTGACTCAGATGGCTGCTTTGCTGGGCCAGCAGTCCGTCAGAGGAGAGAGGATTAACAGAGGCTACCGCAAGAGGACCTTACCTCACTTCGAATGGGGGGACATTAGCCCAGATGCCAGAGGATTCGTCAAGCACTCCTTCTATGAAGGCTTAACGCCTACTGAGGTCTTCTTCCATGCAGCCGGTGGTAGAGAGGGTCTAATGGACACGGCGGTTAGGACCAGCCAGTCTGGATACATGCAGAGGAGGCTCATAAACGCTCTTCAAGATTTGAGAGTAGATTACGATGGAGCGGTTAGGGATACACACGGCTACTTGTACGAGACGGTTTATGGAGATGATGGGGTTGATCCAATGAAGAGCGTTCACGGAAAGTCCGTGGATGTAGCCCATGTAATAGAAAAAGTCACTAAGGTGAGAATATGATGGAGAAAATTGAGTTGGCAAATAAACTCATAGATGAATGGGAGAGGAAGCTATACGAAGAGTACAACATAAGGTGTAAGCCAGCCTTTATAAAGGATTTAAAGGAAAGCATAGAGAAACTCTTGGATAAGAAGCCGGACGTGACAGACGAGGAGATAAAGAAGATAGTGGACTTGAGCTTTAGGTATTACCTGAGAGCACAAGTGGAGCCGGGAGAAGCGGTAGGTACTGTGGCAGCACAAAGCATAGGAGAGCCCTCAACGCAGATGACGCTGAGGACCTTCCACTATGCAGGTGTGAAGGAGCTGAACGTCACCTTAGGTTTGCCCAGGCTAATAGAGATAGTTGATGCTAGAAAGATGCCGAGCACTCCTACCATGACAGTCTACTTGGAAGATGAGTACAAGTACGATAAAGAGAAAGCGTTGGAAATAGCCAGAAAGATAGAGATGACCAAAGTAGAGAACGTAGCCGAAAGCATTGAGATAGACTGGTACACCCCAGCAGTAATAATACACCTAGACCCGGACATGTTGGAAGACAAAGGAGTTACCAGAGATGACGTAATAAAGGCACTGAACAAGGTAAGAATAAAAGGAACCGCCAAGCCGGACCCAGAAGACGAATACACAGTAATAGTAGAGCTGGATCCCGAAGCATACTCCAGCTCCTTAGAACTCCAAAAGGTAAGGGACAAGATACTAAATGCGAAGATAAAGGGCTTAAAGGACATAAAGAGAGTAATAGTTCAGCAGAGAGAAGAAGAATATGTATTGGTCACGGACGGTTCAAATTTGAAGGATGTACTAAAGGTAGAAGGAGTTGATGCAACTAGGACAATAAGCGATAACATAAAGGAAATAGAGGAGGTACTGGGAATTGAAGCGGCTAGGCAAGCTATTATAAATGAAATGATGGACGTACTAGAGAACCAAGGTCTCGACGTAGATGTCAGGCATATAATGCTCTTGGCAGATGCGATGACTTGGACTGGAGAAGTGAGGCAAGTTGGAAGACACGGAATAGCGGGCTCAAAGCCAAGCGTGCTTGCCAGAGCAGCTTTCGAGGTGACGGTCAAACAGTTGGTGGATGCAGCGGTGGCCGGAGAAGTAGACCACCTAAGGGGAGTTACCGAGAACATAATAATTGGTCAGCCCGTACCTCTGGGCACCGGTATGGTGGCCCTCGTCATGAATCCACAAAAGATAGTACGCAAGGAAGAAGAGCATTAAAAAGATGGAAAAGCTGTGGGGGTGGGATAGGAAATGAGCGTAGAGGCAGAACTCAAGACTGCCTTGAGGACCGGAAAGGTCGTCCTTGGGGCTAAACAGACCATAAAGCATCTGAAATTAGGAACTGCCAAGGCCGCGATAGTGGCTGCCAAAGCTCCACCTATAGTGAGAAGAGACATACTTTATTATGCAAAGCTGAGCGGAATACCGGTGTACGTGTTTCCGGGGAGTTCTAGAGAGCTGGGAGTGCTCTGCGCAAAACCCTTCGTGGTCAGTGCCCTAGCGATACTCGAAGAAGGTGACTCTAGAATAGTGGAAGCGATAAAATCCGCGACTCAGAGTAAGTGAGGAGGTAAGGGATCATGCCTAACATAGTCCTAACGCCGGAAGAGCTCCGCTACATGCAGACCTTCACCCTACTCACCGGCGTAACACCAATAGACTGTATAGTCGACGAGAGATTTGACAGAATAATATTCTTAGTGAAGCCAGAGGACGTGAGCAAGGCAATTGGTAAAAGAGGTATGATAGTGAGGAGGTTAAAAGAACTCCTAAAAAAGGACATTGAGATAGTTCCTTACAGCGATAACTTAGAACAAATGGTGAAGAACGCGCTAGCACCCGCAGAGGTTCAAAGCGTAAGGGTAACCAAAAGGCCGAACGGCATGAAGGTGGTCTACGTGAGGGTCGATCCATCCAAGAAAGGCTTCGCCATAGGAAAGGGCGGTAGAAACGTTGCCAGGGCCCGTTTAATCCTTAAAAGGCACTTCGATGTGGACAGCCTAGTGGTGGTCTGAGGGGGGATCATGCCCGGCAAGAAAGCTCCCAACGGTCTATTTGCGGCTAGGAAGTTGGAGAGGAAGAGGCTCAAGTTCCGTTGGAGTCAGAGGGAGTTCAAGAGGAGGATGCTGAAGCTAAAAGAGAAGTACGACCCGCTTGAAGGAGCACCTATGGCGAGGGGAATAGTACTCGAGAAGGTAGGAGTTGAGGCAAGAAAGCCCAACTCCGCAGTAAGAAAGTGCGTTAGGGTACAACTCGTGAAGAACGGCAAGGTGGTAACTGCGTTCGTCCCCGGAGACGGCGGACTGAACGTGATCTCTGAGCACGACGAGGTGCTAATAGTAGGTATCGGAGGTCCAAGGGGCAGGTCAATGGGTGACATCCCCGGTGTAAGGTATAAGGTAGTTCTCGTTAATGGTGTGTCTCTAGAGGCAATACTCCTAGGCAAGAAACAAAAGCCAGTAAGGTAAATTAATCCTCATTTTGGTCCTCTTGTTCCCTTATCAATCTCTCACTAACGTATATGGGTTTCTCTGTTACTAGCGCCAAGAAGACTGCATGGCTAGGTATCATAGGTATCTTAACCTTCATCATGTCCAAGTTTAGTTCTAGCGTTGCCTTATACACAACCCCTCCTAAGTTATCTATCCTTATTTCATCGTCTATGGTAACTCTCTCGACGGCCTTCCCCATCTCCTCGACGGCTTTTTGGAAATAAGGCATTATGTCGAAGAGGCTCTGCCTCTCATCATCCACTATGTCTTCCTCTTCAATGCCCTTTAGCTTCCTTATTGCCCTCACTATTTCAAGGGGCACATGCCATAGGGTAAAAGTCCTCCCATCTTCTAGTCTACATACTATCTTCGGTATCCTGATCATCACAGTTTGACCTTCGTGTATTGCCGGCTGGAAGTCGAAATCTGCCTCAACCTCAACAACCTTTATCAGACGGTCTTCCTCCAAAGGTCTAACCCTTAGTTCGCTAAGAAAAAGGAGGAAAATAAGCTATCTATAATTTCATCTACATCTCCGTATAATCTCTCCTAACTCCTCCCTCAAGGCTTTCTCGGCCTCTCGCCTAAACCGCTCATCGTCCAAGTATACGAGCTTACATTTACCCTCTTTGAACCTCTTTATAACTTCTTTAACATTCTTTTCAAAGCTCTTAGCATTTGTAACGATGTTTAGAAACGTCCTAAACCGTCTGTCATCGAAATATCCGTGAGCTACTAAGCAGCCCCATCGAAAGCCCCCTATGAGCCAGTAAACGTAAATCGAGATGTGGGGGCTCTTACCTTTAGGAACTGTCACGTGGAGTTCTATACCGTCTGCACAGTTCCTCCTGGCTACCTCTACCCACGTGGGGTCCAACTTGGCTTCGTTCTTGTATATGACCTTATCTTTCTTGACCACGTCGGGCTCTCCATAAGCCAGTTTACCCAGTGCAGTCTTGCTCACAAAGCTGTAGAATCTCTCCAAGACCTCATCATCTAGGTAGGAACCAAACACGGTAGGACACCAAAAAAGTTTTATATTAAGTAAACGTTAGCTACGCCCTTGCCCAACGCTGCCTCTAATGCATGCTTAATTGTCATGTTGTCCATAGATGCCACTAACGTTATGAATTTAGCACCGAGGAGCCCCGGCTTTTGGAGCTTCCAAGCACCCTTTCTGTTGTCCCATACGAGTTCGAGGGTTTCTGTCTTACCGTCCACATACTTTACCTTAACTCTGTACTTCTTCCCCACACTCTCACTCGTTTTCTCCAAAAGAAGAATCGAAAATAAACGTTTCGCATCGGAGAGATCCTATTAGAACGTACGAATGCGGAATTGCGTATGAGAATAGAATGGTCATACAAGATAGAATAAAGAGTTGGGAGAACGAGTGCTAATCGGAGGATAAGACGGTTTTTAAGTAGCTTAAGGCTTTATCATAAGCTATCTCCCTTTCATCTTTTGTCAAGTATATGTTGAAGCATTTCTTCAGTACTTCCATGAATTCTTTATCGCTCAGCCTCACATGGTAAACCGCTATGAACGGCTTTCCAGATCTTACTGCCTTCAGCATTGCATTTCTAAAATCAGCTTGTCTCAGCTCCATAGGACCTATTTCATCTATCAGGTAGACGTCACAATCTTCCCTTCCTAAAGCCTTTATTGCAAGCTCCTCAGCTCCTTCGCAGAGCTTATATCTACCCACTTTAGGACCTTTGCAGTCGATTCTCGCAAGCCATGCCTCTTCGCCAGTTACCAAGTCTATTACCTTGAAACCTATCCTCCTCCCGCCAACTCTTACGTCTGGACAAGTTATGCCACAGACTCTGTACCCTTTCTCTCTTAGGAAGTCTGCGATCCTCTTGGCTAAGGTACTCTTCCCCGAGCCCGGAGGGCCGGTTATTGCTATGCACCACAAGGCCATCAGCCTCTATGTAAGACTGGGTACAGCTCTACTACTGAGCCTTCCTCCAATTCCCAACTTTCTAAGGCCCTACTCTCCACACCGTCAACAAAGACCAGGAGTAGGCCCGAGGGTCTGCCGTCATCTCTAACATATCTTTCTAATTTGAAGCAGTTTCTCAAACACAGCAACAATTCCCTTAAGTCGTTTGCATCAAGCTCTAGTTCCTTACCGCTCCAGAGCTTCACTTTAACCAAACTCTACCCTCCCCCAAGGAGTATCTATCGTTGTATTCCCTCTAACTACTTCTCCAGCTACCCAAGCTCTCAGTCCCTCTTCTTCGAAGTACTTGGCTGCTCCTTCATCTCCTATTACTATTAGCCCTACTCCCATGTTGAATGTTCTGTAAGCTTCCTTGGGTTCTAGGTTGCCAGCCTTTACTATGGCTTTAAACACCTCTGGCACTTCCCAAGCTTCCAACTTCAGACCCAAACCCTTGGGGAGCCTCATGTGAACCTTCTCGAAGGCCCCTCCAGTGACGTGTGCGCCCCACTTGGCTTTACCGTCGATCATTGCCTTGAGCAAGGCGTTGTGATAGTTAGCAACTGGAGCTAGTAACTGTTCTAGGTAAGGTTCCGGCTCCAAGGCTCTGGAGTCAATTAGCTTTCTTATTAAGGTGTAACCGTTCGCATGAGGTCCGGTAGAGGCCACAGCTATTACCTTATCTCCTTCCTTCGGCTCTTTTGGTACAGCTACCCTTAATCCTAAGACCGTGCAGCTTATGTCGTACCCCTTTATGACGTCGGGCATTATTGCTGTTTCTCCTCCGGCCAAAGTTGCTTTAAGTGCCTCCCCGGCCTTGGCCAAGCCATTAGCTATTTCCCTTGCTAATTTCGGATCTCCCGCTTCAGAAGCCAAATAATCTACGTAGAGTTCTGCCTTAAACCCCTCACATGCCACATCATTAGCGTTTACCATTAAGCAGTCCCAGCCCGCAACCCAATCTCTTTCGTACTTGTGAAGAAGTATTACTTTGGTTCCTACACCATCGACGTGCATGGTTATTTCTTCATTTCCTAATTTGAAAGTAGAAGCATAGCTCCCTATTCCTTCAGCTTTGCTCTTAATTGAGGTCAGAAAGCTCTTCTGCATCAGTCTCTGTTTATCTATATCTACGCCGGCCTTCGAGTAAGACCACCTAATTCCGACCACCCCTTCGTTGAACCCTTTTAGAACTATAAAGCAGAAGAGTGAAACTTTCGCTATATGCCACTCTCCCCCAAAACTTTTCAGGGGAATAGTACAGAACGGAGCTGTCTATCCTAAGTGAATTTGAGTAAGCTAAATGACGCTCAGGATAACATGCGTGTCTCTTCGAATATTTACTCCGTACTCTACCAAAAGTATGGGTTCTAGCAATGCCCACAAGCTTGTCTGTGAAGGTATGCGTCGGCAGTAACCTTCCGGGCGAGGCTCACTTTGAATTAATGCGCAAGTTGTCCCAGATCACTCACTACTTCGCACACAAATATAATGCTGAAATAAGATATGCTATAGTGGATATGAATGATGGTTCCCTAATGAATAACACCCTTGCCCTTAACTACGAACTATTACCACATCCATTCATAAATAGGGATTACGAAAATAGCTATGTCAATGTACATATAGAAGATTATACACGCACGGGAAGTGTCAAGGCCAACTTACCCTTTAAGGACGTTCCCGCATTCATATTCAAAACTATAGAGAAAATGTTTGAGGGCGAGAGCATAGTGGTGGCGGATCCCACTATGGAACCAGTAGCAGTGTAGAACAGTCCCAAGATATTTCTTTACAGAAATGTCTTGGCTCTAGGTCCCACCTCCCCCTATAATCCCCTTCTAGATGGAGCTTCCGGCCCTCTACTGGATAGATTTTTTGACCCTCTAGCCACTGAAGCTTTACTCTTCTAGGTTTTTCTTCTTCATAACCGCACTTCTTACACTTCCTTAAGAGCCCCCTCCCCTTGCTCACCATAGGTCCTCCACACCTAGGGCATCTAGGCGAAGAGTACTTCCAGAATACGAGCTTTTCGACTTCCAAAGCAGTAACATTCTTTACGCCCGGCTTCACAGAGATATGGAGCTTCCCCCTAAACTTGTTCTCCCATCCTCTTAGAAGCTTGAAGATTCTTGTTATTCCAGTTTCTTTGTACAGTACGTTATCTTCAAAATATACGTCTTCTCCTTTTACCCCCGCTTTTCCTTCGAACTCCAAGGAGGTGTAATCGTAGGGGTATAGGGAAGTGGGCAGTTTGGGCGAATAGGAGTGCTGATTGGTCCTAAATACGGTCGCCAAAGAGAACGGCTCTCCAGTAAACAGCTTGAGGAGGGCCATCATGCTCGGAGGGTGGGTTCCTCTAATGCCTAGTAACACCGGATCCGGTCCCTTGGGACAAACGACGTGGGGCGAGCTTTCGTGGACCAAGGGATGAAGTTCTTTGTATAAGACTTCGTACAATGGATGGAATGAACAGTTCCGGGGTTTCCCTAAGTTCTCTGGGAGCCTGTATGCTAGGAGCTCAAAGTTAGGTAGGTCTTTTGCAGCTGCGGCTGCAACAGCGCCTACGAGTGCTCCTTCCTTTCCCCACCAAAGTCCTTCGAATTTTAGTGTCTTCGGATCAACTACTCTTTCTACAGCCTTGTAGTAGTAATCCTCCGAGGGAGGCTCTTCCGTCACCAACAAGGCTCCGTTTCCCGGGGCTCTCTCTAGGAACTGCTTGGAAATCTTGAATATTTCTTCAATATCTCCATCGACTTCAAAGGCTATTGCTGCATTACCCCTAGTCTTCCAAGGTACGGAGGGGTTTAAGCGCACTAGTCTAGGATAGCCCTTGAGCTTGAAGCCGTTAGAGTGCAGCTCGAGCATGAGTAGGGTTGCCGTTAAGGTCGTGCAGCCCGAGTGTGGGGTGTCGAAGCTATCTAAAGCCACGATCATCTCTGGAAGTGTCTCCCCTCAACTCCTATTAGGGTTAAGGTTGACCTTATTCCCGGCATATTCCTTATTTCTCTAGTTATCACATTGTTCAATTCGTTAAAGTTGTTCGCCTCTATTTTTGCTACAATATCAAAGGTCCCGTAAGTTATATAGGCTTCCCTAACGTATGGTATCTTCTTTAACTTTTCGAATACTTCGGTTTCTTTTCCAACGTCTGTGTTTATTAGAATTATTGCTACTGCCACGCGCTCCACCTAGGTCCTCATAGGGGAGGGCCCTAATTTAAGCTTCTTACTGAGCGAGCTGTAGAGGAGACATGAAATATTATCTAATAGAAGAGATTTTGGGATTAATGCCCACAATCGAGGGCATTAGCGATGGTGAAGTTTTGCTAAAGATAAATGATCCATTGATACTCGAAGCGATAGCACTTTACGTTAGACCCGAAAAGGCGAGGCCTTTAGTGCGCATATTGTTTTCCAACAATAAGGAAATAATGAAGGGGGCTTATGAGGAGTACATAAAATATCCTTATTCTAAGGGGAGGCCTTGCTGGTTACACAAGACGTTAGCTAAAACAGTTTCCCAAGTTTTAATGGGAAAGAAGGGAGCACTGGCTAAGTTTTCAGAGGAACTCCGAAAGAGGTGGCCAAGGGTGTGTGGAGAAGTGGACGTGTTGCCAGAGGTATTAAAGCTAGTAACCGATATGAACGAGAAGGGCTACAGCGCGACTTCAAAGCTTGAAGGTGACGAGGTTATACTGAACACCTCCTTTGGTCAGCTCAGGCTAAGAAGGAGGGAAGCTGAAGATCTAATGTTAGTAAGAGAGCTAAGGAATATACTTAAGAGGAACAAGGAAAAGTTTGAGAGGGCTTTAGAGCTGTTATCCTCCAACTTGGAAAGCTGCTTCGACCTAGCCGAAGTCGTAAACTTCATGGAAGACATTCCGGAATACGGCTTCGTCAGGTTAAAGCTGAGGAAGAAAGCAAAAGAGTTGGCATACAAGGTAAGCCTAAGGGCCAGAAGGCTGTGAGCCTCTGTAAGGGAAACGTTCCTCATCGCTCAGCATACCGTCGTTTCTTCATCGGCAAGAGGTCCTAGCCTTCAGCGCTTTATTTGCCTTGAACCACTTCAATGACAGCTTAGCAAAGGCTATTGCTTCTTGAACTGATGGAACAAAGGGTATGCTCAACTGCCTAGCCCTCCTCTCCAAGTCTTCCGCTAACCTACCTCCGAATGACAGGAGCAGGTGAGGCTTGCCGCTTTTCTCCATACTCTCTTTTACTACATCTGCTAAGTACAACGTCGTTCGTGGAGACTCCATTAGAGCCGCCACTATTATTAAATCGTATTTTGGAGCCAATTTTTCCAAAACCAGTCTATACCTCTCATCATCTGCATCTCCGGCCACGTCCATGGGATTGTTCAACTTCACATAGCTCGGTAAAGCCTTCTCTAAGCTTGGGTCTATAGGCTTAGGTAGCTTGAAGAGGTCTCCCAAGGCGTCTGAAAGCATTATACCTATTCCGCCAGCATCGGTAACTATCAAAAGCCTATCCCCCTCTATGCACTTTGAATATTGCAAGGCCGAGAGGAAAGCTAGGACTTCAGAGAAGTCCTCTAAGGGGATACCGCCGAACTCCCATATTAGGCCCTTGTAAACCTTGTAGTCTCCGGCAACCGAGGCGGTATGGGAAGCTATTGCTCCTTTAGCTACCTTGCTTCTGCCTCCCTTGTATACGCCTATCCCTACCCCTTTCATGGACAGCTTTGTTAGCGTTTCTAAGAAGGGCCTGCCTTCACCTTTCCTTAGACCCTCCATATATATTAGAAATCTATCATAGCCTTCAGAGGCCAAGTAATTTATTACTTCGGCCTCTCCCACGTCTATCTTATTTCCCAAACTAACTGCTGTACCGACGCCTATCCCTTTGACCGAAGCCCAGTCCATGAGGGAAGCGGCCACCGCACCGCTCTGGGAAATTATGGCTAAGCTTGAAGGCGGAGGTCTAGGCGTTGCCGGCTCTCTAAAGAAGAACGTATCAACACCAGAGGGATAGTGGTATACACCCAAACAGTTAGGACCTATAGCCCTTACTCCATGTTCCCGAAGTTTCTGCCGAATTCTCTCCTCTAGCTCCTTGTTTCCAACTTCAGAGAATCCAGCAGTTATTATTATCACTGCATCCACATCCTTCTCTATAGCATCATCTATTACTTTCTCCACAGCACTCGTAGGAACGGCTATTACTGCAAGGTCTACTTCATCTGGTATATCCTTTAGAGATGGGTAACAAGGAACGCCCATGACCTCTTTGTACTTCGGATTAACGGCGTAAAGCCTTCCCTTGAAGCTTCTCTTCATGTTAGCTAAGATTACGTATCCGGGTTTAGGTACCTTAGGTGTTGCACCGACAACAGCTATGGAAGACGGTTCGAAGAAACTCCTCAAGCGTACACCAAAGGTTAAGATGGAAAGCAGAATAGATATCTTTGAATGTACGTCTCCGTTCTTTCAACCACTTCAACATTGCCCCAATTCCAGAAGGTTCGTTCCCGTTCAAATAAACCACCTCCAATAACTTAACTATATAATTGAGACTTTATTTCCGAATGCTAATTTGGCTTTTCTCCTTTGTACACATGGGCGCACTTTTTGGTCGAAGCTGGACCATCACCATGAGCACAGAGCAGAGGGGTTAATATCTTTTCATGGGAACAGCCAAGATCATTGATCCCCTTGAATTTAAACTCAGTTCTCTACATCGATGAATGAGGAAATGGAATTGAACGAAGAGAAAGGATTTAAGGAGAGAATGTTAGAGGTTTAAATGGGAGGCTCTCAGAAGAGTCTCAATAGAGAATTGAAAGATAACTATTCTGTGGTTAGAAGATGACCCACTTAGGGAAGTTGAGAAGAGTCTCAATAGAGAATTGAAAGGCGATACTGTATCCTGTATTAATGTCGATCAATTTTTGCTTGGAAGAGTC
Organism: Desulfurococcales archaeon; assembly: GCA_027081755.1. Taxonomy (GTDB): domain Archaea; phylum Thermoproteota; class Thermoprotei_A; order Sulfolobales; family Ignicoccaceae; genus Ignicoccus. The sequence goes on from JALWJF010000003.1 coordinate 28,130, forward strand.
TCAATAGAGAATTGAAAGATTACTTCATATCCCTCTTCTTGGTACTTTTCCAC
>JALWJF010000004.1 GCA_027081755.1 Desulfurococcales archaeon
CTCGAGAACGCCGTTATCTGAGGTGTTAAGGGTTGAAAGTATTGGTTTTTCACGGATACGGATCATCCCCTACACGAATAAGATGGTTGATTAAACCTTTCGAGGAGCTGGGCTTTGAAGTCGAAGCTCCAAGACTTCCCTCACCTTTGATTAAGGCTTATCAATCGGTTAGGGAAATGGAGGCTGACCTATATGCCGGTCATAGTATGGGCGGAGCCTTAGCTCTACTCAAGTCTTCGGAGAAAAATAAACCAGCAATTGCGATCGCTCCTCCTACAGACTTAAAGCTACAAATGGAATACATGAAGAACAACAAAAAACTAAGGAAAATCTATGAAGAAATAGTAGCTACATTAGGTGGTAACTTAGAACTAATGTACGAGTTCAGTCCCATAAACAGGACGTATACATCACCTATTCTGATAATACATGGCACTGAGGATGATGTTGTGCCTATAGAGCAAAGTTTAAGGTTCTGTGAAAAAGTGCAAAGTTGTGAACTCGTAAAAATTGAAGGAATGGGGCATATACCAAGGGAGGAGCATAAAGATACAATAAGCACAGTGATAAGAAAGTTCTGTGAGAAGCTTGGGAAAAAGGATGACACTACCTAAAGATGAAGATAGCATGAAGAAAATAATAGAAGAAATTCATGATAGACATAGCCATCATCACGAGGAAATAGATTTACTAACATTTATTATAAGTGAAATAAACGATCTTAAGAAAAGGGTTCAAGTCTGTGAAGAAAATAACACAGAACTAATGCGTGAGATTCGAAACATATACAAAGTTCTGGTTTTCATAATGAAGGCATTGCTTAGTGATGAGAAAGAAAGAAATGAAGCCTTGGAAGAAGCCTTGTTGGCTCTTGAAAAGAAGATCTAGGGTCAAACTCGTGCCGTCCGCTCATCTTTTCGCCTAGGGAGCTATTGCTTCATCCCCTCTTCTTGAATTTCCTCAACTGCTTTTTCACTTGCTATCTTGCTATGTCCCTCTGGATCTCTTATTATTATTGTGAACTCTTTTTTACCTTCTAGCGCTCTTTGGAGTTCTTTTAATCTCCTCTCACACTCTTCCCTCTCTTTCTCCGTCTCGACATCCCTACAGAGCATCTCTAAAACGTCCTTTATCCTGTGTAATACGCCCTCTACAGTAGTTAAGAAGCCTTGAGAGGCAGGTCCTGGTGAGATCTCTGCTTCAAGCTCTGGTATTTCAAGGGTTGCCGTTGAAGAGCGTAGGAGAAGCGTATTTAAATCCTTTGTATCCTTCACTTTGAATGTTATCTTTTGTTTGCCTTTGCTTTCTAACGTCCTAACATCGATGAACTTATATCCGCATTCCCTACACTTACCTACCACGAAGACTACATCACCTAACATGGGCATGTTGTATGTATAGATTGAGATGTCTAGAGTATCCTTGCCACATATAGGACATTTCATAGTTTCCTTTCTTAGAAGACGCAGGCTAGTGCTTTCTGGCAGTTCCATTCTAATCCCACCTGATGTAAGGTATCTTAACAAGAAATTTTAGTAAAGGTCCAGTAAGCCTTATTTTTGACACACAACGCCCAACGCTTAGGGGTTAAGGGATGAAAGTACCAAAAGAAATAAGAAGGTATTGTCCGAGGTGTAAGACACACACTCCTCACTCAGTGACTATTTACAAACATGGCAAAAGGAGGGCTCTAGCGCAAGGTGAGAGGAGGTATAGAAGAAAGCAGGAAGGCTACGGTTCTCAAAGAAAGCCAGAGCAAAAGAGGTTTGCTAAAGTAACCAAGAACCAAGTAGTCAAGTTGAGGTGCAAGAACTGCGGATACACGCTCATGTATAATTATGGAAGACTCAAGAAACTCGAGCTTGTCTAATCCCTTTATAGAATGGGCACAAGGGATCCCCCTCAAAGGTTTCATGATCTGATAGGGCTCTTGCAAAACAACCACCCATACAACTGTCATAGAATGGACACTCATAGGCCCTCGGAGGCTCTGACACTCTTCGGACCAAAGGATGTGTATTATATTCTTCCCAAACCTCTTCTAAAGGCCTACCCAGCACGTAATTTATTTTGTAATCCAAAACGTCACAGAGAAGGGTCCAACCGTCAGGCCCTATATCCATACCATTGCTCTTTCTGCAATTTCCTGCATGAAGGAGCTTACTCTTTATTACATATTTAGCCCAAGGCGTACACCAAGCGCTACCGTATATGTCATATGTTTCTAGGGCTTCAACAAACTGCTCGAGTGCCTCTAGATATTCATTCTTTTTCACCCATATCTTATTTTTAAGAGCATTACCGAATGGCATTATAGGTATTATTGCTACATGCGAAGCCCCTAGTTCTTTTGAAATCTTTACGAAATCTTTAACAACATTGTAATTATGCCTACCTACTGCCATTACTGTTGCAAACTCAACATCTTTTTCTCTAAGCTTCATTATTCCATTAAGTGTTATATCCCAAGTTCCCGGTCCTCTCAAGTACTCATGTGTTTTTCTATTACCATCGAGTGATACATAAGCAAAAATATTATTCTTGCTCATAAATTCTGCTTTTTCATTATCAATAAACATTCCATTTGTTACAAGACTTACATCAACTCCATGTTTATTCAACTCAGCCAAAATGTCCAATACCCAAGGCTTGAAAAGTAATAATTCACCACCGCTGAAGTTTGTCCATTTAAGTCCTAGTTCAACAGCTTGTAACATTACATTTAGTACATCCTCTTTATCTACTTCTTTACCCCACTTGTTTGGATCTAGAAACCTCTTCGCATAGCAGTGCTTACAGTTCAAATTACACTTACCAGTAAGTATCCATATTATAGAAGAGAGTTTCCTCATTATAATACCCAAAGCCTAGAGTTATCTGAGATTTTTGATATACTACGTTCGTACTCTAACTTCAAAAGTTTCAAATGATTAATGCCTTAGCAAGGTCAATCAAATTAAGCATTTTCTAATCACAATTAAAGTAGCTCTAGAATCCTAGATAGGCGATTCCAGTGGACAAGAAGATCTTGATCAATGGTTCACCGAGATCGGGGACGTCCTATCTCTATAGATATTTAAGATGGAGGTATGGAAAGGCACTTTACGAACCTTTAGTCGTTATTAGAACTTTAAAGAATGTGACAACGGATGTTGTTGGACTAATTGATATAATTAAGCTAAATCCATCAGTTACTATAAACCCCCAGTTCGGTTCGTGGTGGTTCCATGAAATCGAAGCTTTAAAGAGATATATGTTAGCACTAAAGGATTTCGCGATCAAGGAGGTCACACTCCACTTTTACCTTAAGGAAGATTTCATCAAAAATAATTGGGAAGTATTTCACATAATACGTCATCCTGCAGACAACTACCTCTCTTACCTTCAATGGCGTGGAAAACAAGCCAGAATCTCTATTAGGATCTTGAACATCTTTGCGAGGCTCGGATTCGATTCTATATTTTCACGTCTATCTCCAGTTTGGGAATCTGGTAGGAGGCTCGCATTAATATTCATAAAGAATACGGACACACCAATAGACTACGATGATGCATTCATCAGCCTATGGACATTAACAAACTACTATGTTCTCAAAACCCTTGGACGCAAAAGAATAATTGTATACAACAAGAGAGAGGACTATCTAAAACTACCCGATTTCGAAAAGTTTGAAGAAAACGTTGAAAGACTAAGGATCAAAGAGTATCCAAAGCGCAATAAAGTATTACAACTATTTGTTAGAAAAGCGAAGAAATTAGGTATATATGACATGTTCGAAGAACTGCTATCTCTTTTCGACTAAAGATAGGATTTCAGAATAGAGAACAATAGGAATTGATAGCCCGTTAAAAGAGGCAAAACACTTTAGTTATTACTGCGCAGAATAACGCTACGGTGTGAAACAGTTTGACAGCATCATCCAATTTCGACGTAGTGATTGTTGGTGCGGGAACTACAGGTCTGGTCACAGCAAAATTCCTAGCCGAGAAGGGCTTCAAAACTCTCGTAGTTGAGCTTAAGAATGAAGATGAGATTGGTAACAAAGTTTGTGGTGATGCAATAAGCAAGGAGTACTTCGAGAAGATACCAATAGGTGAGCCTCCAGATTACGCAATTGAGGGCTACATAAAAGGAGCAAAGATATTCTCACCAGATGAGAAAACTATTTGGACTGTTCCCGGAGAAGGATACATGCTTAACAGGAGAGGCTTTGGAAGGTGGTTATATAATTTAGCTAAAGATGCTGGTGCTGAGTTCTATTTTAACACCAGAGCGCTAGGTCCCGTAGTGAAAGATGGAAATGTAGTAGGTATTACTGTTAAGAGAAGTGGTAATATCCAAACTATCAACGCCAAGCTAGTCGTCGATGCTAGTGGCGTGGCTTGCGTAATTCGTAGGGCCCTACCAAAGTCGTGGGCAATAGCAGAGCCTTTGGATCCTAAAGATACTGCTGTCGCATATAGAGAGATAAGGTTATTGAAGGAACCCCTCGAAGATGATGAATATATAAGAATATATGTAAGCCAAGAGAAAGCTCCCGGTGGCTATTGGTGGTTGTTCCCTTACAAAGGAGGCCAAAAAGTGAACTTAGGTCTAGGTGTTCAAGGCGGTGTAGGCCATAGAGAACCCATGTGGTACTTTAACAAGTATCTAGCCCCTAGGTTCCCTGGCAAGGTCCTTCATGCAGGGGGTGGAATTGTTCCCACCAGGAGACCCTTAGACACTATGGTAACTAATGGATTCGCGACTGCTGGTGATGCTGCATATCAAGTCAACCCTGTCCACGGAGGCGGAATAGGTTCCGGTATGCTAGGAGGTTATCTCCTAGCACTAAATGCATCAAAAGCTCTAGAAGTTGGAGACGTCAGTGAGGCTGAACTATGGAACTACAACGTTGACTTTATGAACGCTTATGGTGCAAAACAAGCTGCGTTGGACGTATTCAGAATATTTCTCCAATCGCTTACTGATGAAGAAATAAATTATGGAATGACAAACAAAATAATTAAAGAAGAAGACTTACTCGAAGCATCTCTTAAGGGAGATCTAAAGATAAGTGCATTAGATAAACTGGGTAGAGTTATCAGAGCCTTAGGTAGACCATCACTACTCCCGAAGCTAAAGGTAGTTGCCAGCTACATGAAGAAGGTCAAAGAACTCTATAAGAACTATCCGAGATCTCCGAGCGCATTTCCTATGTGGAGGAACGAGATAAAGAAAGTATTCGAAGAATACAAGAAGGAAATAACGTCAAAGGTTATTCGTGCAGATATATCATCTTGATAGTATCATCATCAATACCGTCAATTTTGGCATACCCTATTCTTATCAATTGGACCCATCCTTCAACACCTTTTGCTGCCGGTTCCGCTTTCGCTAAGGAGTATCCTCTACTGGGGAACCACACAACCGCGTTAACTGGATTCTTTACCCATTGAACTATATCATAGCCTTTTGACTTAGCTTCTTCAACTCCGCCAGGTTCGAGTTCAAATACAAACACGTTTTTGTCTATTTTGAAGTCCTTAAACTTAAAGTTACCAAGTTCCATGAGTCTTAATCCACCCTTCTTAATTGCTCTCATAACATCTTTTTCCTCCAAATAGACAATATCACCGTCATTGACTTCATATGTTCTGAAACCTAGCTCTGGTATCTTGGGGTGCCAAGGTATCTTAGCAACTCTTTTTTCACTTATTACTAACATGACTTTTATGGGCTCCATTACCACCATCATTCTTTTTGCTTTACTATCTATAATTTTCCTGTTTATTGCTGCTAAATTATCGAAGCTTATGCTTGCATCTGAAGACTTGATCCCTACACTTAACATTATCTCTCTAATAGCTTCTGGCGCAAAACCCCTTCTCTTTAATCCTCTTATCGTGGCAAGCCTTGGATCATCTCCTCTGAGGCCCATTTCTCTCATTTTACTCTTAGATAATATGAAGCCCTCGAGCTTGAGTCTGCCGAAATGAATGACTGTAGGCATTTTCCACCCAAAATGCTTGTACAAAAACTCTTGTTTGGTTGTATTCTGTCTGTGTTCCCTAGCTCTCAGTACGTGAGTTATTCCCATTAAGTAGTCGTCAACACCAGCAGCGAAATTATATGTAGGCCATAGTCTATACTTGTTTCCAGTTAACGGATGGGGGTGTTTGTTTGTATCTATTATTCTAAAAGCAACCCAGTCCCTAACCGAAGGATCTGGATGGGTTATGTCGGTCTTTACTCTCACGACAGCTTCTCCTTCCTTATATTCTCCTTCAAATATTCTTTCTAGTTTTTCTAAATGCACTTCCGGAGGTTCATCTCTATGGGGACAAGGTTTCTTGGAGTCCCTATATTTCTTCCAGACGTCTGGTGGGCAAGTACAAACGTAAGCACCTCCTCTCTCGATTAGGTCTTTCAATAATTTGTAGTATATGTCCATACGTAGCGATTGAATGTATATTTCGTCCCACTTTATACCTAGCCAGGTTAGGTCCTCTTTGATAGCATCATATGCCTCCGGTAGAGGTCTCTTAGTTCTGGGGTCAGTATCCTCAAACCTGAGCACGAATTTGCCGTCATACATCCGTGCATATTCATGACTAATTATTGCTGGCCTTGCATTGCCCAGAGTCATGTAAAAATCAGGGTTAGGTGCAAAACGTGTTTTTACCTTACCTTTCTCTGCATTTGGTAAAGGAGGTAAACCTTTCTTCTCTTCTTTAACCTTTTTCTCCAATGTATCTGGAAACCTTTCTTTCAATATCTTTTCTTGTTCATCAATACTCATAGAGTTAACTTCTTCGATAACTTCTTTGACTATTGGTATTATTTCCTTCACTTTCTTTCGGAGATTAGGGTTCTCTGCAAGAATAGCAGTAATTACTGCCTTTAGTTGTGCTTTCCCTCCATGAAGATAGGCGTTCCTTAATGCATGCTTGAGTGCGAACTCCCTAATGTTCATTTCTCACTAACCCTTGTGCTGAAGAATGAGGGGGATTAATGGGTGGCCAATCCAGCTCCCGCATTCATTCGCCGCACCATGCGGCGTCATACGGGCGTGCCAATACTTCGAGTATAGTTAGCATATTTTAGGTCTGAGTTGCGGCTACACCGGGTGAGAGATTATGTCTAAGACCTACGCAACCTTGGGAGAACTGAAGGTAGGAAGCTTCATCATGATAGACAATGAGCCGTGCAAAATAGTCGAAATGAGCAAAGCAAAGACTGGAAAACACGGTAGTGCCAAAGCACACGTAGTTGCTATAAGCCTTCTAAGCGGTGCCAAGAAAACACTTACTGCCCCAGTAGACGCTAGGGTTGAAGTACCGATAATAGAAAAGAGAGTTGGACAAGTACTAGCCATAACCGGCGACAGTGTTCAAATAATGGATATGGAGACCTATGACACCTTCGAAGTACCATTACCGGAAGAAGAAGAATTAAAGAACAAGCTAGAACCCGGTGTTGAAGTGGAATATTGGGTGATGCCTCCCGGCGTGTACAAGATAATGAGGGTAAGAGGTGGAAGTAAATAAATCTTTCTAGTCCACCAAATTATTACCTCAACCTAAAGGTATTACGGGTATAACAGATTGAGAGGGACGTGTTACGAACGTGAACTCGCGTACAAGCTCTACAGAAGAGGCTGGGCCGTAATAAGGGCACCAGCCTCCGGAGCCAAGGCCAAAAGGTACGTTTACCCAGATCTTGTCGCTATCAAAAAGAGGAGAGTCTTGGCTATAGAAGTCAAAACGGTAAAAGATGAAAGGCCCATATATCTTTCTGATAGACAAGTAAATATACTACGAGAATGGGAAGAACGCGCTGACGCAGAAGCTTGGATTGCAGTCAAAGTGAGGGATAGAAGAGGTTGGGCGTTCTATAGTATTGAAAACCTAGTCAGAACGAACACTTCATGGAAATTAGAACTCATTGGAGGTATAAGCCTAGAAGAACTTGATTCATTGAGTTTCATATTAAACAAAGGAGACCTCAACCTCGCTCTTACCTAACCTAAGAATGAATGTTCCATCATTTTCTATACTATATGGTGATA
>JALWJF010000005.1 GCA_027081755.1 Desulfurococcales archaeon
AGCTCGGGGTTTGCACTTGCACTGCCACGGGTAGACCCCACACTTCCTACTGAACCGTTACTTATGTATATGTGTCTGACACTTTATCCTACAATTGTATGACAAACAAAAAGCATATTAACCGTACCCCTACCGGAGCAGTTCACTTCTACCATGCCTTAGTAACTGTTATGCATAGCCGGATTGAAATTGCTAAATCTTCATAAGCAAACTAGTCTTAACTTCAAACCATAATGATAGTTCAATTGAACTACGGGTGAAGTGGCTTGATAGGCTCTCTGGACGAGTTCTTTGAAATGCTCGAGATGAAGGGAAAGGGTATGGCCGAGCTCGAAGAAGGCCCGAAGTCCGTGTACGAAACCTTACTTTCCCTGAAGGAAAAGGGCCTACCCATAGCCATGAGCACTACCTATACTCTGATGAAGTCCTTGGAACAGAAGGGATTCGTTGAAGCATTGGGAGAGGGCAAAGGTAAGAAGTACGCTCTCACCGAAGAGGGCAAGAGGTACTTAGAGGAGAATAGGGAGTATTTGGAGAAGATCAGATACGGTCTGAAGAAGTTAGGGCTAGCCAAAGCTATGGGATTAGATCAAGCAGTAATGATGATAAAGGACATCTTCAAGGTAGTGGATAAGCTGGAGCCGGAGGAGAGGGCTAGTATAACCTCGGCTTTGATGAAAGCTATGGCCGAGATAAAGCCGATAATAGTGAACAAGTTAGCGTGAGACAGGCTAAGATTCTTACGTTTTTCCCATTCCGTTTAGGGTAAGCTTCTCGATTACACCTTTATGTGTCGTAAGCATGAACTGGTGGACGCTTGAACATAGAGCGATTCACAAGATAAGTACTCGCGCGCCTTGAGGTATACATTGAGTAAGCTTGAGTGTAAGTGGGTTTCCAGAATAAGCTCCACAACAACGCGTTAGAGTCCTCCCGAAGACCTTTCTTGAGGCTTAAGCAACAGATGTCCCAAGAATTTCATGACTCGTTAGAAGGTTGGGGCTCTCGCTGCCTCAAAGTGCTACAAAGCAGTTACGCTCCCAAAGAAATTCGATCGTGATAGCTGGGACCATATCTTGGTATGTTTTACTAAATGTAGCTTACTCAATCGTAAGCGCCATCACGGAAGTGAACATTATAGATGTAGATTACCTCTTCGTTGATGTCAAGCTTGAAGATCACCCTTATCTTGCCGACCCTCATCCTAAAGAATCCCTCCCAGCTCCCCTTTAACTTCTTTATCTGAAGCCTTTTGTAGGGGAACTTGCCCTCGTTCAAGGCATCTTTCAGCTCATCTATTCTATCAAGCACCCTTCTTCTCGTTCCTTCATCCAAGGACTGAAGGAAGCGAACAGCTCTCTTGTGGTATTTCACTCTCTATACCATTCTTCAAAGTCCTCCTCTGAGTAGTCCTCCGGCTTTCCAGCGATCCTCTCGATTTCCTCTTGCTCCTCGTCGCTCACGTAGGGGACTAGCTCTGTCAAGGCCTCTAAGACGGCCTTCTTGACCTCCTCTCTGATCACCTTTCTGATCTCGCTTAGATCGAAGGTCAAATTCTATCCCCCATATCTTGACTGAAGCAGTCGTAAAAGTTTAGCGTAACATCTATCAAAAGCGTCTTTACCTAGGTACCGTTATCGTTACGGTTACCGGAACTTCTATGGTCGTTATTATGGTTATTGGGACTTTTATCCTCATTACTGTTGTAGTTGTATAGGCTTCAGGGAAAATGGTTCGTAACCTTCAACCTTATACACATATATCCTTCCATCTTCCAACCCTGCTGCTATTCTGTCTTTCCACCAAGCAACAGCCCAAACCTTATCATCATACCTATCTCCATAGTGAATAGTAGTTATTGGATTACCATTAATATCATATATCCTCAGATTGTGGTTTCCTGCATCGGCTACTGCTATATACCCACAATCCGGGCTGAAGGTAACTTGGGCTGCTGCATCAAGACCTCCTTTCTTCCAAATAAGCTTTGGTCTAGAAGGCTCCAAAATATTATAAAGGTATACGTGGGACCATGTACTCATCACGAGGTAGTGACCACAAACAGCTGTACCAAAAACCTTTTCACTATAGCTTATTTCCTTAATAATCTTTCCGTCCTTTATGATCAAGAGCTTATACCAACCTCGATCGGCCGCGTACCAACGTACCAATAGCCCTTGTAGTACGAAGGCCTCCTGAACACATATCCTACGTCTATGTCCCATAATTTATTGCCTTCGAGATTGAAGAGAGCACATCTGTAGCCACATACAATAAACTTATTATCTCTCAGTACAACGGTCCTGCTGTACTGTTCCCCTATATATATCTTTTTAAGCAACACTCCATCTTTACTTGTTATGTCTACATAACCATCAAAGTTGATAAAGGCAAACATTTTGTTCGAATACGAAGCATCATACATCCAGCTACTTCCGCACACACTATTTAGCATATTTCCGTTTACATCGAAAACATACGCGCAACTGTTCAAGTTACCGGATGCGACGCCCATATAACCGTCTCCACTGAATGCTATGCCATAAACAGAGCTTCTAACCTTATACTTCCAGAGTTCTATTAGGCTTAAATGTTCTGCTAGTAGTAGGGAGGTCATTATCGCTATTAGTACCAGTGCCTTCCTCATGCTTCACTACCGGTTGTATTTTCTCGAAAGGCTAAAATGCGTAAGGCGAGTTACCAATCTCTCTGAACTACTGATACTCACATTCCACTCCTCTCCTTTCCTCCATCCCATGACCTCGCTCCTTTGCCAAGAGCTGGTTTATCGTGAAAACAACTTACTCGGGATTGCAGGGTTCAGCAAAATGAGTTCATGAAGAGGAGAGAGTAGGTGATGATCAGAGACAGAATGAGGCGTAAATCACTTAACACATCCTACATTTGGCATATTCTCAAATGCCTTGTCGCCGGTCAAGAATGGTATCCCTAGCCTTAGCGCTATTACATATCCCAAGTCAACGAGGGAGAGGTTCTTCCTTTCCTTCTTCAACTCTAAGCGGAGCCTTGAGGCTTTAACGTTCTTCATTGACTTGACCAATGTAGCGGAGGCCCTAACAGCCTTGAGCACCACTATTGCCTTCTCCTCGTCGAAGTCCCTCATGAGCGCATAAGCTAGCTCAAGTAAGTTGAACTAAGTAGTGATAAGTTCCTCTTGGGAATACTTCTCGTAGCTTGGGTTACCCTTTAATATTTCGATCAAAGCGTAGGTATCTGCAAAGTACCTCATTGTTCTCTTAGCCCGTCCTCGAACTTTTGCGTATCTATCCTCCAATCCTTGAGCAATCCGTAAATTTCGATCCTAATCTTGACCTTAATGCCTTCAAGTAAGTCGATTTTTCAAGGGGCTTCAATAACCTTACCCATATCTGCTACCAGAAAAATAGTAAGATGATGAGCTAAGAGTTATATCCTAATATTCTGAGTACCAGCCGTTCAGAGAGCCGTGTGCTGCATTCGACTCAAGGTGGCCTTCTTTTTTCGCAAAAGAGCACAGCCTGAGAGGTTGACGCTACGCTCCAGTAGGGGGAATCTACCGAGCACTGTGCCCAAATTCCACAAAGAGATGTTCTATGAAGAAGAGAATATTTTAAATTCTCGCTAAGTACAACTCTCCTTGGATGTTCGATATAAAGTGAACTACTGAGAAATACTTTAAATTTTCCTATTCATATATTAGGGTAAAAGCAACAGCAAGAAACCAGTAGTTATGTAGGTGAATAAACACTAGAAAAGTGCTACCAACGATTATTAGGTATCCAAAACAAGTTTTTATAACTATCATATAAGCTGTACTAAGGCGATGAGCTAATCGAGGTAGGCCGAAAGGTGAGGATGTTATCCCTGTGCGAGCCGATGAGGTAGCGTGACCTCACCATGATTAGATGAATGGCTCTGGACCGGCGCCGAGGTTCATTTACTCGAGTTCCGTAAAGCTTTGGGGAAGTATGGACGAAAGGACCAGAGTGGCGTTGAGTAAGAAGATGACCTTCCTGCTGAGACACAAAGAGGGCTTCACAGATGAAGAAGGTTGGGTAAGCATAGATACCTTAGTAAGAGAATTAAAGAGATGGTTCCCTTGGGTAACTAAAGAGCATGTACTCTATGTTGTTTCCAAAGATGAGAAGGGAAGGTATGAGGTAAGAGGTAACAAAATAAGGGCTAGGTACGGCCATACGGTCAAGTGGGTTAGACCAACGCTAGAGGAGGTAAAGGAGAAGATACTATATCATGGAACTTCATGTGAAGCTGCCAAGAAAATACTGAAAGAAGGGATTAGGCCTATGAAGAGGAACTACGTGCATTTAACAACAAGCATTGATGAGGCCATAGAGAATGCTAAGAGAAAAGGTAAGTGCATAAAAATATTGATAGTGGATGGTGTGTGTTTAGAAAAACACGGAATAAAATTATATAAAGCGGGAAAATATGTGAGAACGTGTGATTATGTTCCCCCAGAGTGTATAAGGGGAGAGCTGTGATAAGAGATCCATCGATAGCCATTAGAGTCTTGCTCAAAGAAGGTTGCGCGGAGCTAATTCCCTCGTTGAGATCCGAATTATCTCTGATAGATGGGTGTTACGAACATAACGGCAAAGTATGTTGTGAACAGAGTCCTTTAGCCTTTTGGGCAGTTATGAACAACTTGATCTCGGAAGAGGAGGCAGCTCTGTACCTAAACTGGAAGGCGTTTGAAGACTATGTAGAAAATGCCTTGAAAGAAATAGGTATGAAGACTATGAAGCATTTGAGGATATACGTTGATGGCAAACTTTCTGAATATGATGTAATAGGTTATGATGGACGTGATGTAATCGTCGTAGAATGTAAGAGGTGGAACAGGATGGGACGAAGAGAGATTTTCAAAGTTGCGCTATTACATAGGAAAAGGGTAGAAGGAGGTAAATATTATTTAAAGAAACTGGGGAAAGTAGCAGTCCCCATAGTAGTGGTGTTGAGGTCTAGAGTACCAAAAGAGGCTCCTTCCCTAATAGTGCCTATTAGGTATTTGAAAGAGGCCTTGGCAAATATTGATGTCTTCAAGCTTGAGTACGGGATAGAGCTTAACAAATGACATTCATTGCTTTGAGGTGTTGCACTAAGGCCGGGCACTTCTTTATGACCTCTCTTGCAACGGGCTTGAAGGCGTATCGTATGTAATATGAGCTGTTTAGTATGTTCTCATACTCGTTGTAGTTCATTGCTATCTTGAATTTGTTCCTAACTACTTCGAAGCCACTGTTTCTGAATATTGCATAATTGGCCAATTCCTTCTCATCCTTGCCTCTGCTACTTATTTTCACCTCTTCGGGAGCTATAGTTATTATTAGGGATGGATTTATCCTCTTTAATATTACCTTGTCACCGGCAATTTCGATAGACCATTTGGAATTTGAGACAGTAGCTATTCCTTTTCCGATCTTTATAGCTGAAGTGTCTTTAGCTGCGCTCAAGCACTCTAATACATCCCTTATCGTGCTCAATACGTCCGCAAAATAGGTGTACATGTTGGCTAAGTTTATTGCCTTGGCTCCTTCAAACCTTATACCCTCTCTCGCTCTCTCTAAGTTCCTTATCTTAGTATCTAAAGATGTCTTGGCCATCTCGAGAGCCTTCCAAACGTCCATTTTTGCTTCCCCTCTCACGCTCTAGGGAACCCCTTTATTTTAACGTCGCCCGATCTTTAAAGAAAACTAATTAACCCTATTCTGAACCGGATCATGGAGTGCCGCCGTAGCTCAGCGGTAGAGCGCCGGCCTCGTAAGCCGGTGGTCGCGGGTTCAAATCCCGCCGGCGGCTCCATCCCTAGCACTAGCGCTAAGCTCCAGCGGAGGCATGCTTCGCTCGAACCCTCGCTCTGTGTTACACAACTATTATAGCCCTGGTTAGTTCCTCCGATGTTTTAAAATATCATAAAAGTTGAGCTCACGATTTCTTCCAACTTTTCAAGCACTTAAATGCTACTTCAATTACCTCAACAAAGAATTGAAAGCATTAAGGAATTGAAAGATATGAGTTTAGGGAAAACATTGAGTTGCTTGGATGAAATCAGAGAAAAAGTGTTGAAATGCTGTCTATGTCCTCTGTGTAAGACTAGAACCAACCCAGTTCCGGGAGAAGGCTCCGGGAAGGTTATGCTCGTAGGAGAGGCTCCGGGAAGGGAAGAAGATCTAGAAGGAAGGCCGTTCGTAGGCAAGGCCGGAAAACTTCTCCGGGGAAAGCTTAAGGAAGTGGGTTTTGATGAAGTATACATAACGAACGTGGTCAAGTGCAGGCCTCCAAACAATAGGACACCGCATAAGGAAGAGATTGAAGCGTGTAAACCATACTTAGAGGAAGAGGTATGTTGCTTGAGACCGGAGCTAATAATTGCCTTGGGAAGGACGGCCGCAAAGGCACTATTGGGCTTCGAAGCTCCTATGAAAGAGCTCAGGGGAAAGGTTAGGTTCGTAAAGGTTAAGGAATGTACCGTAAGAGTATTGGTAACTTATCACCCAGCAGCAATACTCCGAAGGAAGAGCCTGCTAAACGAGTTCGTGTTCGACCTAAAAAAGGCGTATTCCTTGGTGTATAAACAAGGAAAGTTATTTTGATGCGACCTCCGCTAGGTGTGCGTAGTAAAGGGCCGTATAAGCTAAGAACTCTGCCGCGAGTTTGTCCGTCTTCAGTAAGCTGCTGACGTATGAGGAGTAGCTATAAGCTATGAAAGATGGAAGCTTGCAGTAGCTCCTACCAACCACCAAGGGCATTATCTCCGTAGCTACTACTGTGCTGTTCTGTATGCTTCCTAAGGCATCTGCAGATGTTTCAAATATGTATGAAGATAGTCCTATTACCTTGAAGTAGTTGCCGTTGTACATAGCGTTAGTCATTTCATCGACTGCATCCCCTATCTGACCACCTATTGCTCCGTGAACGGGTATCAAGCTTAGGGCATACTTTGCGGAGGCCAAGGCTATCGCATAAGCTTCCTTAGCCACCTTGTCCAAGTTCCTTAGGTGTGGTGCTAGAGGGTACCGAGCCAGTTGCCTAACCGCTTCCGACCATAGCTTCACGCTTATTGCTCTGGCTTTTGCGCGTCCCATTAAGCTCGCTACGCTATCTAGATGCTTCATTAAGGCAGTGCTGTTAAGGTTCAGGAAGTCGTTTAAGTTCTTAAGCATCTCACTTAACCTGAACTCTCTGTTATATACTGCTGCACAAGCCTCGGCGCTCCAGTAATTGGCACCACAGTCGTTGGGTTTCAAGGAAGTATAGGGCTTGAGCTCAGTTACCAGTTCCTTTATGATCTTAGTACCGTTCTGCTTGATCTTTTGCTTGAAGTATTGTGAGTAGAGCTGTATCAATGCGGTAAACGCGTAGCTGGCGGCTGAGTAATAGTTTTCTTGAGAAGCTGCCACCTTTGCGAAGAACAGCTCCCTCTTAACCCTCTCCAAAAGCTTCTTGGGCAAGTTGGTCTTCGTTTCGTTGAGCAACTTCTGAGCAATCTCGTATAGCTTCTTATAGTGGTATTTGAACACGTCTATTTTCTTCAGAGTCTCTGGGGGCTTGCAAGTCTTACCCAAAGCGGCTGTGACGTTCTGGTTTGTGAAATATTGGGCAGCGTCAATTATGCTCGGAACTGTGTGCTCTTGTAAGCCACCTATTGGAATGGCCTCTCCAACGGGAACTAGGAAAGTCGTTATTCCGTAGGCCTTTACCGCCTCTCCCTTTATCTTAACTCCGCCTACTGGAAGTATTTCTCCTCCTAGACCTATCATGCCGGTCATGGCCGGATGCTTCGTGCACTTCAAGCCCAAGAGCTGGAGCAAGGTTAAGGTAGATGCTAAACCGCTCCCGCTGGGGCCGGCTGCCCTCAACGTTACGTTGTTACCTATATCGCCCAAGTAGTACATGAAGTCAAAAGATGTGAAAGGCTTTCCGCTAACTATGCTTGCGGCTACAG
>JALWJF010000006.1 GCA_027081755.1 Desulfurococcales archaeon
AAACCTCCGTTTTCAAGTCTTTCAAGAACTTTGAGGGAGGTAAGTACGAAAACATAGGTAATACGAAAGCCACTAACCTCGGTTTCATAATTGATATTACTTCTTTTATCACCAACCCTATGTTTATGTCCCATGTGTTGAGCACGAAGAAGACCAGTGGAGCTGGAGGAATTCGCTTCAAGTGGTTCAGTAACGCACGATAATTTAGTTCTACCATACTGATCTTGTCTACTTCGCTTATCTTTAGTAGCTTCTCGAAAATCACGACCCATTTTTCATATATGTCTTCATCACTATTTATAATTTTCTCCTTAGCAAGATCGAAATACTTAGCCCTTTTACTATAGCTCAGAATACCCGAAAGGATCAAGCCGCTTAAGACCTTTGGATCATAAATCATTTCAGAATAGACGTAAGGGAACATATCCTTTAATTTCTTTAGCATTAAGCGTATTCTTGGAATGAAAGTAGTATAGAGTGCCATTCCATCTTCAGGAGGTCTCACAAAGAATATTAAGAACGTAATTAGCCTTGGTGAGCGCTTGAGCCTAGCCCTTATCAGTATAGGAATGTCTAACGCACTCGATCGCGGGTTCTTAGAACTTAGAGCCCAGCTCCAAGTATATATTCCTACATTATGAATGATCTCATCACATTTAACGAATATATCTTCAATACTGATGAAACTTTTCTTTAAACTTCCCAGAACGCCTAACAGTTTGTCATCACAGATGGTTAAAGATACGCAGCCTAGGTTATCGCTCTTAGTGGGCAAAATCAATCTAATTGAAAATTCTATGAAGTCATCGAAGTCTCCGGCATACCATTTGAGTATCTCCCTTTGGTCTGGCAAGTGAAGTCCCCATAAGTTTGTTATCGAATGCGTCTCCGAGACTGCACTGTGGTATTGCTCAGCTAAAGTAAATACCCATCTAACTTCATTGAAGTCAAACGATAAGTCTTTGGATGCGAAGAACTTCTTTAAGTAAATTGGTGTGAGTTCGGCCAAATCCTCTAAGACGGAAGCAGTACTCACGAGGCCATCTTTGTGTATATCAAAGGCATTCGCGAGTGCGTGTAACGTACAAAGGTCAACTATGTGGACTATCTCGTGTGCTAGCACGTAGAACAAGAAGAACTTGTCCATTTGTCTCACGTGCTGTGGCATCAACTCACTCAGCGCTTCGAGGTTCAAGCACTCGATGAGGAACGACTTATTCTTCTCTATCTTTATGTCTAATGAAGCTGGGCTTATGTGAGTTCGCCTATCTTGAAATACTATTAACGTTGGGACTTGTAGGACACACTTCTTAAACTCTTTTAAGGTGTTGATTAGGGGTGTTACCATCTTCTTATCAGATAAGTACTCGAGCAGTATGTTCCTCCTGAACACATACAAGAAATACTTAAACTGGTTCAATAGACACGCTAAGGCCCTCTCTTCACTCCCAGCTCGTCCTTTGATACATAACAAGTCTCTTTTCCTCAATGCACCGTCCGGCAATAGTCATATATTCCTTTAGAGTATCCAAAAGAATCCTTTCTGAAGTCCCCAGGGAGTTTTTTCCTAAACGGGTCTTTATCCACTCGAAATTATTCTTGATCAAATGCATTACTCCAACTATCGCACCGAACGCTGCGCCGAGCTTGGTTATGTCATCATCAAGGAATTCTGTGTCAACTATCCTTGCTATATCATCAACAATGCGTCTGCCCTCATTTCCCAATACGCTTTGGTGGGAGAAAGTTAGGTACAACACTTCGTACAACTGGTTAACGGACGAAAAGGGTCCCTCAACGTTTACCCTTTCCAAGAAACTTTTCTCTAAACTGTTTAGATGATCATCATCCATCTTGTTCCAAATCTGTATGGTCAATTTTAACGCTAATGGTATTATATCCGCCTTTTTGTCGTACTCAGATATGATTAACTTGAAACTGCTTAACATTGATGCTAAATACTTGTTGAGCGATTTGCCAATTATAGCAAAGTACTTAGAAGGCGAATGCATCTTGAAACTCAACTGGGCTATTGCCGTCCACGTCCTTGGGGTGTGAATGACGTTTCCGCCATCAACGTTCGGTTCTACCCTTCTTATGCGTCTGATGTACTCCCTTCTCATTAAAAATGTATCGTCGAAGAATGTTATGTACTTCATCAAGCTATACATCCTAAAGACGAATTCCAAAATATAGGCGTAAGTGTGCCTATTCTTCAAAGCACAACTCTTCATTAGCCCCGGTATTCCGAATTCGCTCGTTAAGTTCAGAAAGTCGTAGATGTCTTTATCCCAGCGATTATAGTTTCTATCCATGTACTCCTTCCAAGAAGTTAGTGTGGGTATAGGCATCACGATGACTACGAAACGTCCCGAAGCTGAGGTAATATCAAAGGTGTTATCGTGATTGGAACTCAAATCGCTGGGATTGCCCGTCATGAAGAGAGGTTTGTTCACTCTGTACATCTTTAGGATTCTCTCGTATGCTAAACGATAGAGCAACATCCTCGTATATCTATCATCAACTTCAGTTATGTCTTCTATTATTAGAGCTCCATACTTGGCGTTGTTAAGTGCAACGAGCCAATGAGGAGGTAGATCGAGGTAGGTTAGCATGCCGATCTTTTCTGGATAACCGCTTAGATCTTGAGGAAGTATATACGGTGCCATTATCCTGACTATTACCGCGCTGCTACTCGGAGTAAGCGTTTCCCTGACCTTTTCCTCCGCCTTCCCGCTTGTGTCGTAGAGATCCTCGTACACGACTATTTCCACATGCGGATCCATTGACTTTATGCAATTCTTTATAGATTCCAAGAGCCTTTCTGACTTCCCTATTCCGGGTGGTCCGAGAAAGAACGCGGCGGGTTTGTTTCTACCGCTCTGACGTAATATACTACAGACAACCTCGAGGAGTTCTTCGTCATTAAGTACGCTGGACTTATAATTCTCCCATACCATGTTACCACCACTTCGTTAACATCACTTCGTGCCAAACGGGGAAGGGATTGTCTTCTTTGACAAAATAGTTTAAGTTTTCTTCCATCTCCGCCAAATAATGACAGAACACTTCGGTGTTCAATAAGACGCTGGGTACTCTGAAGGGAACCATCTCTTTCCCTATAATCTCTACATTCTTACCTAGTTCAAGAACGTCCAGCGTGAGGGAGGAGAACATTAAATAGAGTTCCTTGGTATAGTGGTGGTACTTCGAGGCAGCCTCCATAAGGAGTCTTGTGCCGAAGATGGGGCTACCTTCTTGACCGGCAACGGGTAAGTAAGGGGGATTGCAGAGTATTGCATCATATTTCTCATTAATACGTGAAAAGGCATCCGAAAGCACTACTTTTACTTCGATTCCATGCTCTTGCTTCGCAAGCTCAGAATTGAGGAGCGAGAAGAAGTAAGCCAAAGGGTCGAAATCAGACAGTGTAACCTCTTCTAAGTCGAAAGCGTAAGCCGCGTAGAGCCCTAGGAAGCCGGTACCAGCACCTAAGTCCAGCACCTTTCTATGCTCCTTTAGGTAAGCCTTCTCCTCAATCCAATTGACGAATAGGGCACTGTCTATGGATGGAGGCCACACGCTGCCGTTATGCCATATAACACCAAAGTCCTTATAGTAGATGAATGATGGTATCTTGAAGATTTCGCCCACTTTCTCGAGTTCGTGCTCGCTTAGGTTGCTGTGTAAGGGACAAGGGAAACGCATCGTCAGCCACTTCGATAGCTTTTTCTTCACGCTCAATTTCTGTTCCAAGTCTTCACATCTCAATACGGCTCTGACCGATGGCGCTATTCCGCAATTACAAGGAAGGAGCAACGGGTAATTAGAGATATCTACTACTACTTCAAGACCTTTATTATAAAATCTAACCTTGTATTCATTAACATCGATCTTTATTGCGTAATCCTTGAGTTCTTCTGCTTCGCTTAATAACCTCTCGCGGTTTTGTTCGAAGAGTTCATTTACTACACGCTCCGGGACCTCGTAGTCCGTCGAAATGGACGCTAGTTTGTTCACTACCTCTAGAATGGCGCTCATATTCTCTTGCACCCACAACGCGTTCTCTGGTCTAAGACTGTGCCTATAAAAGTATATCTGTTAAAGACCATTGGAAAAGTATGCTAAAAGAAAATATTCGCCTAGAATGTACAACTTCTCAGTGCAGCAAAATGATGAACTCTCTAAGGCTGGTCTACAATTTAATTGAACTAAATAATTTCAATGGAAATATAATTAAGCTACTTAAACATGGGGCGAAAGTATATGTGCTTGTTAAAGGTAACGGAGGAAATAGAGTATTTACGCCGTTCGGAGACGAAGTAGACAACCTACTAGTACCGAAGTCTAAGCTCTGTAGGAACGCCATTCCGAAGCATGATGCTATTCCTTGTACTTTTCGTTGTGCATGCTCGAAAAAGGCATACTTTTGGTTTTGTAAGAAAGGCGTATCAAATTACATAGTTGAACGTGAAATACAAAATAGGTCCAATACATGGATAAGACCATACTTTGGAACCAACCTAATTTTCAACCTGGAGATATTGTGCTTGCATGACGATTCCATAAGTACAGCCATGCTAGTACCATTTCCTTACAGAAGAAGTTATGTTAGTTTGGGCATAGAGCCATCGATAGTTAAGGACGGAAAGCTCGTGCCAGTAGTTGGTTTGGGCAAGAGTATCGCAGAATTTCATATGGCGAACTCTTATAGGGACGTTGTTGCTTTCTGGAAAGACGATCACTTGGCAATCGTACGGATTTCCCTGAATGATTGTTCGATTAAAGAAATATGGGATATTTCATTTGGTAAGAACATTATTGACGTAACCTTTTGGAAAAGCTTCTTACTCGTTCTAGTTCAGAGAAAACTTTACATAATATCTATCGCAACGAGGGAAAAGATTATTGAAGGGAAGTTGAATAGCGCAGAGGTAAAATTCATGGAGAGCGCGGAAGACGGCTTGTACTTGGCATCCGAAAACACCATGTACTACTTAGAAGCGCTACCCGAAGGTTAAAGCCTCTTGTAACGTCTGAATCATGTGAAAGTATGAAAGTGCTCAGAGCTTCAACCGCACTCCTACTCTTCATCTTGCTCTTAGGCTTCATCGGCATAGACTTAGCACATGTAGTTGGGTTCATTAAGGAGTTCCCTTTCTTTTTATTTATGGAAAACTTGGTCTACGCGATAATATCAGTAATCCTGATCTACTTTGTAGCTAAAGGTAAGGACGTCTGGCCATTCATAACGTTCTTCGGTGCCTACTTAACCGGAAGGGTATCCAGAAGCGTCATAACGCCTTACGGAACCATCCCCAAGCTGGCTCCACAGCACGTCCCATTACTCGTGCTATCATTATTGTTAGGTATACTAGGTCTGGTAGGTTGCTACAAGAGATCTTGAGGCCCAACCTATTTATTTCTCTCTTCCCGCCAGACGCTTAGGGACTGAAGAGGATGAAGAAGTATTTGGTCCAGCACGCTCTCGGCGCTTTCTTGCTCAACGAAGAGGGCGAGGTTGAGAGGTATGAACTAAACTATAAAGACATTGACCTAGCAGTAGATCAAGCCCTAATTATGGAAGGTTGGACCAGGGGGATGAAGGAGGGAGAGGAGAAGCAAGCAGGCCTCTCCGACCCCGCGAAGAGGCTCCTAGAGGCGTTAAAGAAAGAGGGATTTGAAGGAAAGCTCATCTTCGAGACGGACTCAGAGTCGAGGTTAGCGGCAAAGATGGGCTTCGATGTCGGAGTAGAACCCGCCAACACCCAAGCTAGGAAGCTTAGGGAACAAGTGGCCTCTCTAGCGGTAAAGTATGGCTTTGTAGAGAGCGAGGATGAGTTCTACCGGTGGTTGAGGAAAGTAGACATAGAAGTAGTGAGGAGGAAGCTTAGGAGCGTTGCACAGAAGAGAGACCTCTTAGCTGCACAAGCAGTAAGGACCATAGACGACATAGACAAGATAGTGAACTTGTTGGTCGCCAGGCTTAGGGAATGGTACTCCTTACACTTCCCAGAGCTTGACGACCTCCTCAAGAGGGACCACCAAACCTACGTAACCATTGTAGCCAAGCTTGGCTCAAGAGACAACATAACCAAGGAGAAGCTAATGGAGCTAGGCTTGAGCGAGAACTTGGCCGAAAAGATAGCTGAAGCAGCGAGAAGGAGCACTGGAGCCGACCTAACGGAGACGGACTTGGAGCAGCTCCAGAAGATAGCCAACTACATACTCCAGCTGTACAACTTGAGGGACGAGCTGAGGGAGTACATAAGCTACGTAATGAACGAGGTCGCTCCAAACATAACTGCACTAGTAGGTCCAGTACTCGGAGCGAGGCTCATCTCCTTGGCCGGAAGCCTAGAAAAGCTGGCCAGAATGCCAGCCTCCACCATACAAGTGCTCGGAGCTGAGAAGGCCCTCTTTAGGGCTCTGAGGACTGGAGGCAGACCGCCAAAGCATGGAATAATATTCCAGTACCCAGAACTCAGATCAGCTCCCAAATGGCAGAGAGGTAAAATAGCTAGGGCCTTAGCGGCCAAGCTGGCAATAGCAGCTAGGACGGACTACTTCACTGGAAGGAACATTGGTGATAAGCTTAAGAAGGAACTGAGGGAGAGGATAGAAGAGATAAAGAAGAAATATGCAAAGGCCCCACCGAAGAGGAAAGAAGAGGAGAAGCCAAGGGCACCTCCGGCGAAGAAGGGCAGGAGGCCTCCGAGGAAGAAGGGCAGGAGAGGAGGAAAGGGAAGGAGAGGAGGAAGGAGGTAACGCATCAATCCTTTTGAACTATATTAAAGTATGAACCCAGCTATCAAGTGGAACGATCGAAACAATTTTGTAAAACGCATTCTTAGGCTCAATAAGAACTGCACATCCGTAAGGCCTCTGTAATAACTAAAACCTTTGGGATCTCGACAAAGGCATTAATGGAGAATCTAAAGAAGTATGGAGTTCAATGCAAGTATCATAAATCGCACGGGAGAAGGGGTTTGATCTTCCCAGAGGATTTCGTAGAGAGTGATTAGTTATTGAGCCCATACCTATACACTTCATCCAACTCCTTCCACAGCTCGAAGAGCTCTCCAGCTAGGCGGTATTCTCTCTTGTTCTTAGCCCTCGAATGCTTCTCAATTAAACCTTGAAGAATGTTATTTTGAGCTGAACACTAATTCCCGAGCATCTGGTACTTAAAAATTAGGAATAACTTTTAGCTGTACGACTTACTACTTTCCCGGTAGTGGATATGGCTAAGGTTATTGAAGCTATCTACGAGAAGGGGGTTTTGAAGCCCCTTGAAAAAGTTGACTTACCTGAGGGCGCTAAGGTCAAGATTAGGATCGAAATTTATGGATTGCTCAAGGATTGGAGGATAGATACGCAAAGGTTCAAGGACGAGCTGAGAGGGCAATGAGGTACTTTGCAGATACCTACGCTTTGATCGAAATTTTGAAAGGTAACCCGAACTACGAGAGGTATTCCCAAGAGGAGCTTATCACTACCGAGTTCAACTTACTTGAGCTAGCTTATGCGCTCACGAGGGACTTTGGTGAGGAAAGGGCATTATCAGTGCTCAAAGCCGTCAGAGCATACGTTACGTTAGTTAAGCCGACGGACGAAGATTACGTTAAAGCCTCAAGGCTCCGCTTAGAGTTGAAGAAGGAAAGGAAGAACCTCTCCCTCGTTGACTCCTTGGGATACGTAATAGCGCTAAGGCTAGGGATACCATTCTTGACCGGCGACAAGGCATTTGAGAATATGCCAAATGTGGAGTTCGTTAAGTGACCCACCTTTTGCCCTGTCTTCTGATCATTACCTACTCTCCTCTCAATGGGCTCATTTCGCTAAGCTCTGCAGCCCCGAGTACTCGTTTTCACGACAAGCCAGCCTCTGGCTAAGGGGCTTTTGGTTATAGGATGAGGAGGAATGGAGGAGTGAAAGCTGTGAATGTGTGAGGCTACTCGGTC
>JALWJF010000007.1 GCA_027081755.1 Desulfurococcales archaeon
GAGTACCTTCAAAGCCGCCTTTGTTTCTTTCCCGTAGGCTATCCTCTCTATAACGTCTTCCCTCATCCTTCCCTTGCGGTACTCCAAGGAATAGACCTCTTTGGTGGCTTGCTCGAGCTTCTCCTTTTCCTCCTGGCTCTTTATGCCCATTTCCTTAACTACCTTTATAGCCGTGGGCTCCTCTAAGCCTGGCACCTCTATTACTGGTATTATTTCGATCTTCTCCACTAGGTCCTTGAACTGAGGGTCTTTCTTCAAATCCATTAAGGCTACGTAGTCGAAGGGGGCGTGGGCCGGAACGCTCATCACTACTCCAGTAGCCACGTTGGGGTCCACAAACTTGGCCGGGAGTATTGGTATTTCCTTGCCGGTCGCCGGGTTCAGAGCAAACTTGCCTATCAGCTCCTTAGCGCTTATCTTGCCTAAGCTCTTCACGTCGTCTTTCTGGTACTTTATTTTGTAAGCCGCCTTAGGGCTAAGTACCCACTTCTTTCCGTTAACCTCCACTATTTCGTACTCCACGTCGGGATTGAGCCAGACGTTGGTAGCTCCAAACACCGTCTCGGCCCTTAGCGTGGCAGCCGGCAAGTAGAGGTCTCCGACCTTGAACAGTATCACGTCGTAGTCCTCAATTTCTGGCTCAACGTCTCCCTTGGTGTCGTGCTGGCTCACGGGAGTGTTGTATACTGGATCCCAAGCTACCGGGTGAGTTCCCTTCTCTATGTAGCCTAACTCCTTGAGCTTTAGGAACTGCCAAGTTATGAACTTCTGGAAGTCCGGATCTACAGTGGTAAACTTCCTCCTCCAGTCTATCATGTAGCCCATCTGCTTCATGCTCTCCTCTGTTATAGAGGCGAAGTAGTTTGCCATTGCCAAGGGATCGGTTATCTTCCTCAGGTCTTCTATTGGTAGCTCGAAGACCTTCGCGAAGAGCACCAATAGCTCTAAGGGCTCAACGCATTCCTCATCTACCTTCCCTTCCGCCTCCATTACCCTCCTTATGCCGTCCTTTATCGTTCCACTTCCCTTGGCTTGCCAGACCTTTTCCACGAACTCCTTGTCCTCGAAGCCAAGCTTCTTTAAGCACTGGAAAGCTTGCTTGAGCCTTTCGGTCATGGCTATTATTGGAGTCCCGGTGTAGTGGAAGCCCATGGGGAAGAGCACGTTGTATCCGCTCATCCTCTTATACCTTGCATAAGCGTCGGTTATGCTATAGGTCCTAGAGTGGCCCAAGTGGGCAGGGCTGTTGGGGTATGGGAAGGCAGCAGTGATGAAGAACTTGGGCTTGCTCTCGTCCACGTCGGCCTCATGTAGCTTTGCTCTCTCCCACTCCTTCCTCCACTTCTCCGAAATCTGCTTTAGGTACTCTATGAAGTCCTCCACTTCAGCTCCCAACTAAAGCGAAGGGGAAAGGGAAAAATGGTTTCGGAATACTTCGAGTTTCATTCCAACGGGAAAGACCTTTATCCCTCGTATACGTTCTGTATACGGTGTGTGAAGTGAGCGTAGTGGTGAGCGTGAGGGTCCCTAAGTGGGTAAAGGAGAAGCTTGAGGAGCACGGCATAAACGTGGCTGAATTTGTAAGGCAAAAGCTCATTGAGGAGGTAAAGCGCTTAGAGGAAGAGAGCCTAGACGAGGAGCTTGAGGAAATAGGCAAAGCCTTGGCTGAGAGGCTGGAACCTCAAGAATTGGCGAGGCTAATAG
>JALWJF010000008.1 GCA_027081755.1 Desulfurococcales archaeon
TTCATAACCTCAGTACTAGCTCTACCAACCAACTCGTTGAACGCAGACTTAAAAGGCTCTGGGACGTCTTTAACGCTCCTTACCCCTTTTAACCTCCTCCTATGCTTCTCCAACTCACCTTCTCGGATGTTACCAACCTTGGCCAGAGCCCTCTCTATTCCTCCTTTGAAAGCGACTATAATTACTAGAAGGTCCCTAGCTTTACATCTACAAGCCACTATTTCAAGTATATTCCCTACGTCTTTGTTCACACACTCGGCATCACACCTTTTCTTAAGTGAGCGTGTAAGGCTATCGATGGCCTTTGTAAGTCTACGGGCCTTATTTTCGTCCTCTTCTACATCTGGGAAGAACGCTGATAGCCCCCTTGTGCTCGAAGATTTACTGATCTCTCTCTTGAGTTCCTCAATTCTCCTTATCACATCATCCACGTTCATACTTCCCTTATGTATGACTTTTACTTGTTTGACGATGCCCAATTTCTTTAGCTTCATGAAGAACTCCTCTGCAAATACTTTGTTAAGGTAGCACTCCGGATACGCTAGGAACTCCCTCGGCACGGCGTTACTACCCCCTCGATCATGTCACTGAACAGCTCTGGCTCCTCAACCTCACATGCTCTAGTATAGATTCCCTCCTTCCAAAAGTAGAACACTCTCGCATCAGTTTTTTCGTAAATGCGCGAAGCTAAGATCGGGTCATGGGTCGTCAAGATGACTGAGTTTCCCTTGTCGATGCTCTTCAATACCAGTTCTGCAATCTTTTCGTGGGAAATGGGAGACATGTGACATTCCGGCTCTTCGAGCATGACTACTGGTTTGATTTTCGTCGTTTTGGAGTTGCCGAGAAGGGCCACCGTGAAGTAGACTATCCTCAAAATGGTGTCACTAACCAGCGGGGCTGGTATGCCCTTGGACTCCTTTAAGAACTCGAGGCCTGTTGGCGAGGGTATTGCGCTTAAGTCGCTGAGTGACTTAAGTATGATATTGGTCTCGTTGAGTACGTCCTTCTTGGTGTATAGTTGCCATGCCAAGTTAATCCCCTTCTCATGAGGATAAGGAGGAAGTCTGGAGACGATGTTCCCCTTAATGATATTCTGAAATACAAACATTCTGTCGAAAGAGTATAGCCTAGGTACTTGGACTTCTTCTATCTCCACGGATCCTTTTACTTCTACCCTAAAACTCGATTTCAAGGTCGAGAGCCAATTGATGATTGAGAGCAATGCTACTTCCGGCGTTAGGTTGGGAGGGAGTTTAGGCTCTTGAAGGAATAGCTGCACCTTAGCACTTACGCTCTTACCGTTGTTACTGAGGATCAGCGTAGCCTTATCCGGACCTTCACACCTTATCTCTAGTTGGGCCTCTCCGATCCTCAAGATCGGACTTACCGTCTTGCTTTCTGTTACTAGGTCCTCGCAGACGCTGAGCCTTACGTAGTTGCCCAGCGGCCCTATCCTCTCGTCATCTATAAGTCCCAAACTTCTCTCAATGAATATTTTCATCGAGTAGCCGAAGGTTTCTAAGGCTTCCAAGAAGTTTGACTTACCCGAGTCAGGAGGGCCTATAATTATGTTCACTCTTCCCAGTTCTAGCTCCAAATGATCGAAGCTTTTGAAGTTCTTTATCGCAACTTTCATGCTCTTTCGCGAATAAAGGCTTTCTATGAACTAAAAAAGTTCATAAGTGAGTCGGGACAGCGAAGAGTTCATCACCGATCAGGTCCGCCGGAAGTCCTCATTCTCGGTTTCGGGCGGGGATTCATATCATCACTTAATCAGTAAACGGGCTCCCACCACATCCCCTTGACCAAGAGCCAGAGCAAGCAAGCTATCCTCTTCTGCCTCTCGGATGCCTTTGCTTCCTTTAGACCAAAACCGCATCCGTCCTCATACATTACTTCCCAAAAGCGACTGTCTTCCAAAACTTCCTTTGGATCATTGACTACAAAAGCGTTGGCTATGCTTTCCCCTCTAAATACCACTACGGTAGTTGGCCTTGAACCGCAACAGACCGCTATTCTACTTTCCCTCTTCAAGTTCCTCAACAAACTTGTTCATGTACTTTATTGCGTCATCTATGGTTTCTAGGAACACCTTGTAGGGGTCCACAGTCCCGTCGGTCCTTATGGTTATCCACAGTACTTGCCTCAGGGGGTGCTCAATGAAGTACAAGGCCGCTTCAACGCCTTTCTTCTTGTAAGCTAGCTTGGTGAGCAAGTTGCCTAGGGTGTGGCTCTCTCCCTCTATCTTAACCCTCAGCTCCTTGTCCGTTCTCACAATAATCTCGGGCTCTTTAATTACCTCCGCCATAGTTCCCGAACCCCCTATGCGTCACTCCCTAAGAACTTTGATGGTCTCTCTCACCATTTCCTTCCAGTCTTTAGCTATTTCGTACTTAAAGTCGCCTTCCCTCAGATGGCCCATTTCCAAGAGAGTGTTTACTACTTCTTCAGGCTCCATTGATAAAGTAACTGAGAGGACAGCTACAGCCTTTTTAGCTGTATGAGGTAAGCGGAACCTCACTATATCGCTTGTATCATACACTTCCTTTATTTTTCTAGCTACATCAACGACCTCTTCAAAGTCTGCATCAACCCTCAATACATCTCCCTCTAGCGAAACTTGGTATCCCATGAGCTTCAGAGCCTCAACCAAGGCGTCCAATGGGACACTCACTTGCGCTCTCTTTGGGAATTCCGATGCCTTTATCTCGACATAGGGCCTGTATCTCATTTCGATCCTTTTCTTTATTTCCTCTATTTGGTATCTGAGCTCTTTTAGTTCGTAAGGCATGCCTAGAGCTTCTATTAGTAGTTGGTTCTTTCTCACTTCAGTTTTCATCCACATCGCGCTAACTTCCTCAGTTATCTTATTCAGCAACTCCAAACAAGCTTCTTCGTTGATGCACTTTATTACAAACCTTCTTACCTTCATACTCTACCTCCTCTTCCTAGGGGGTCCTGCTTTAAGGATGTAATCGGGAGATAAGTGTCTCTCCTCTACATGTCCGCAGTTAGGACATTGGAGCTGCCCATCAATCTTTTGGAGTGGATGTCCACAGATACTACAGTAAGCTAGTATTACCCCCAGCCTAGGTCCCTTTAGCGTTAGTTGGTAAGGAGGACCGCTGATCACTCTCACCTTCAATAGCTCACCTGGTCTGAATGCTTCATACAAGCTCTGAGCAGACCTTCCCAGCTGGGATATGTGTATTACACCACTGTATGCCCTAGCCTTTAGTGCCTCTTCTGGAGTTCTTGCAATCCTTACTTGAGCTAGCTCATTTCTCATTGCTACAACTTCTGCATAGACAGTTTCTTTTGGTTGTAACATCCTCCTTTCAGCATTTTTCCCCCTCACCTCTATAATGTAGTTTATCATGTCTATTTTTACTTCCCCCGCTATGGCAGCTCTCACAATTCCGTTTTCATCCTCATAGGTTCCCGATCCCGGAGCAAGCTCTTCTGCTGCACAAAGAGGATCTCCAGGGGCTACCCATTGACCGTGTTGCACGAATGGCACTTTCGTTACCCCTTTGATCCACCGTTAAGGGTTATTTGAGGGTAGTATAGCTTGTGAGATGAGCAAGAATGAAGGTGAAGATAAGGAACCCCGGTATCACGGACGTCAAACAGATATATGAGATTGAGAAGTTATCCTTCGATCATCCCTTCCCTAGTAATGTAATCTTCATACAAGTGTTTCTTCATTCGGACACAAGCTTAGTTATAGAGTACAAAGGCAAGGTGATAGCTTACGCTATAGCTGCAAAGGAGGGCAAAAGGCTTCATCTACTGAACTTTGCTGTCCATCCAGAATACAGGGGCTTGGGATTAGGGAAGCTTCTCTTAGATAGGATATTAAGACTGGCAAAAAAGAAGGGGTTAAAAGAGGTTTATTTAGAGGTTGAGCATGATAATGAAATAGCTAAGAACTTGTACAGAAAAATGGGTTTCAAAGAGATAAAAGTGATAAAGGGGTATTATCATTGGGGTAAGGATGCAATAGTGATGGCGAAGAGGTTAGAATAACCCCTTCTGTGGAGAGTAATGGGAACGAGACATGATAGGGCCTAAGATATTGGGCTGTAAGATGGAAGCCAAAGAGGTACTCGAGTTCATGAACAAGTTCGTGCCTTCGGACCTCCTGGAAGGTGGAGGCGTTAAGGCAATACAAGCTATGGATGAGGAAGGACCTTTGGCAGAAGTCAGATGTACTGAAAAGGTTACTGAGATATACTTGACCACCCGTGTACCAGATGACCTCTGGAAGGAACTCTTTGGTGAAGGAGCATTAAAGCTGAAGAGGTGCATAGGCGATGGCTACTTGGACGTAGCGCGTTCTCATGTGTCTTCAAAATTGTTCGTGATAGCCGAAGGTACTAAGGGTAGATTTGAGGCTGAGGTAACACCGGAAGGGGTTAAGGCCAAAGGCACGTGCCCCTTCCCAGGGGTTACTGAACTGGCGAAGGAAGCTGGGATAAAGCTAAGCTAACGAGCCCGATAAAGCCCTTTCTATTCTGGCCATTTCCGGCCCTGTCGTCAAGTCGCCGACGATGGCCCCTTTGTTGTTTGCCACGAGTCCAGTCTTAACGTATGGAACGCCATAATTTACTGTGCCTATATCTAAGGGGACACCGAACTTCTTTTCCAGATAATCCAGTTCTTCATCACTTGCATCCGGGTGCACAATACCTCCTTTATCGTTTATTACAGCTACTGAACCAACGGTAGGTATGTTAGCTATGGATTTACTCTCGGCTTTCACACCTAAGACCTTGGATATCTCTTCTACCCACTTTGCCATTTCTGGAGAGACTACTGCATAATGGTCGTTCGTTAATATTACGTTACCCATAGCGGTGGCCTTGCTCTCGATGACCTTTATTGGTAAATCCAATTCGTTCTTGAGCTTGACGAGCTCATAATCCTTCACTATTCTGGGTAACACTATGCCATGGTTATTGCCCCCAACAAATATTCCTATTAATACGCTATCAGAAATCTTAGTCTCTATAATGCGAGTTTTTAATGTCTGCTCAATTTTTCTGAGGGCTTGTTCCGTAAGGCCGGGAGGTACTAGGGTGAAGTCATCATTAGTGAAGATGTAGACACCAACATTGGGATTACCAAAAACGGAAATGGGCGTTATTTCAAAATTCATCTCAAGCCTCCACCTCCTCTATGTTGGCCAAGGTGACGTAGACTACCTTCTTCTCTCCCTCCTCCGTACTTTCCTTCTTCACGCTCACATAGACATGCACCCTGTGTGGGGGCTTGTGGATGCTCCTACTCCATACATAATTGTTTACAGTGTTGTCTATCTTTACTTCCTCTGGCTCTACGCCGAAGTGTCTAGCAACGAACTCCCTTATGAGGCGTATTGCTCTCTTGGCTCTGTTACTCCTCTTGCCCCAGTACAGTCTCCTTAAGTTTATGGTATATAGTACACCATCCTTCTCCTTGGGCATCCTCATCACCTCACACGTTCTTTATCTTCTGCCTCCTCCAATACCTTCTCATGGGGTTTACGGTGACCCTTCTTCGGGTCTTTAACATTACCCAAGCCGGCAAGGCTCTGTTCTGTTTGGTTTTTTTCGCTAACCTTAACTTCTTAGCAACATGCTTATAATGAGCCATTACCTCCACCCCCTTTCCCTTATGTTTATCCTTCCCGTTCTCCTCTGTGCCCCGCTAAGCTGGGCAAGTATTTCCTTTATCTCTTCGTCGGTTAAGGGTCTGGTAATCCTGCCACTTTGGGCAAGTGCTATCAAGTAGTTTTCCACTTGCTCGGCTAGTTCGGGCCTTACGAGTTTTACATTAGTTAGTCTTTGCCTTGCCTCTGAAGTCAATATCTTTCTTAGTATACTCTCCTTAACCATTTCTTGTTGCTTCTTTATGAGCTCCTCTTGTTCCTTTTGTGCTAATTGCTTTTGGAGCTCCATAAGTTTCTTTTTCTTAAGTTCTTCTAGTTCTCTCTCGTCAAAGCTCATAGTCTTACACCTCCATGTATTTCTTTAGTTCTTTCATTTCCTCGGATACCTCTTGGAATGTGAAGTACGCTACGTGGTCCAGTATGCTCCTACCGGCTGGGGTGAGAACCCTTCCCTTACCCCTAACCTTCTTTACCAAGCCGGCTCTTTCTAGCTGTTGGAGAATCTTCCTTATGTGTGAGCCCCCAGCCTTGCGGAAGTGTGGTGGAGCTACACCTCTCCTCTGCCTACCCCCATAAATTGTCCTAAACGTCTCTATCCCCAGAGGTTCCTTGGCCATGTAGAGTTTCCTTAAGATACTCGCTGCCCTGTAATACCACCAGTCCTCGTCCAGGGGAGGTCTGTCCTTATAGCAGCCGGTCTTGGCATACATGGCCCACTCTGGGGGCCTTATCTCTGGGAACTTCTCTTTCAGATACATCGCTAGCCTTTGGTTAAATCTGTCTGGGGGTACTTCTTTGGGCGTTATCATAGCTAGCCCCACACGGCTAAGGACTAGAACCCCTTTTAACGTTCAAATGACTCGGAGTGAGGTCTTGGTAATATGAAGATAACAAGGTTTGCTACACAAATAAAGAAAGCGCTTGTTCAAAAGAGGGTAAAGTCAGAGCTTCCTATAGATCCAGATAAATTGGACATGTTTAAAGCAGCTGAGAGGGCTTTAAGAAATGTTAAAGTACCAGGATATGAAGTAAATGTAATTGACTCCGGCGTTGTTAAACTGTTAAGGCTTACAGATGATGGAAAACTTGTAGTGTTCTTAGATTATTTTGGGAGCGATCCAGTTTGTTACTTCTGTAGATTCCTGAACAATTACTTGTGGAGTAAGATAGTTAGTGAGGCTAGAGAGGAACTTAAGAAGGAAGGGTTTACAAATATTATCTTTGTGGACTATTATACCGGCTTCTTGCTAGAAGATTCTTAGTTTCTTAATTAAGGTTATCACTAATAGGAAATGATAAGCGAAGTGAGAAATGGACAATACTTCTTCCCTTAATTTCTCAAATATGGAAGATATTGAGATTTTTGTTACATTTCTTTTTCCATTTTTATGAAGATCGTACTACGTATCTCACGTATTTTTATCGTTAAGGCTCTTCATTGGTTAGCAACGATATTGTCATAAACAAGGCTTTTTCGTCTCTTGTTGAGGCTCCCTAGCAATGAAATAACATGGGCGCCACCATATTCAAGACCCTCTATTCTTCATTGAGACTCCTCTCACTTTCTGCAAGCTCGACAATTGACCTTACGTCACCCTTTGTGCTTTCAATTCTCTATTGAGACTCCTCAGACCGATTGACGATATTGAAGACGCGCTCATGAATTATCCGTTCTTCTTTCAATTCTCTCTTGAGACTCTCCTTTCGTGGGTTGATCCCCAACATAGGAGAGTTATAGTCGGTGTCTTTCAATTCTCTCTTGAGACTCTCCCCTTCTTTTCCCTGCACGGTGACCGACGTCCCTAACTCTTTTAGGACTTCGTAGCTTTCAATTCTCTCTTGAGACTCTCCACTCTCGCTGAAGGAGAGAAGCATAGAGGAACTGAGCCTCGACTTTCAATTCTCTCTTGAGACTCTCCTGCTTGAAAAAACATTCGAGTTTCTTGCGAACGGCGCTATCAGCTTTCAATTCTCTCTTGAGACTCTCCAAAAACATTATGGTGATGTCATTGATGTGGTGGGATGATCCTGACTTTCAATTCTCTCTTGAGACTCTCCCTATGGCACTAGTGAAGGCTTTGAACCACTTGACCAACCTTTCAATTCTCTCTTGAGACTCTCCTTACCCCCCCATACAAATACCC
>JALWJF010000009.1 GCA_027081755.1 Desulfurococcales archaeon
TTGAGTTTGACTACAAGTGTGATCGTGGTGGAAAGTTCGATGGTTGTCCAGTATTTATTAAGTACTTAGAGAAGAAGTATGACGAGCTGAAAGCCAAGGGCAAGAGATTACCCATGGACTTCATGGACCTCTCATTGGTGTAACCATGGATTGTGTAATAAAAGCCAAGATAATAGAAAAACATGGAGACTTGTTTTTGATAGAAAACGAATTGGGAGGAATAGCGCTGATTCCAGCAAAAGAGCTGTGTGTAGTAATGAAGAAGCTGGGTATTTGTATAGATGGTGTTAACTGCTCAAAACAATAATATTGTCCTCTATACTTACTTTACCATTACATGTGATTACAAAACCTGGTCTTTCATTATACCCTTCAATCACACATTCAACGCATTTTATCTTTATTGTCTTACACGGGAAGCATTTACTTTCAATTATTTCTCCTCCTTCTCCAACCCTTTCAATACAGCACTTAGTTCCGTCAAAGCTAACTATAGTAACCATACTTCCACACCCGGCAGACACTATGTCATCAAATGTGTTAAAATACTATAAATTACTAGTGACGTTGCCTTCACTTAGATTAACCATGTTAATGTTCCTCACTACGACAACACTAACAATTATATTTCACAAGCCTTTTATCTTATTAGAAGATGTACTAGTGGTATTACTCCTATACGAACATAAAGTACTCAATTCGCGGAGACTATTCTTTCTCTTATCGTTAGTTAATATTATATACATTCTTAGAATGGACGCTTTAGCTGCTCTGTTTATAGGAGTGTCCTCTTTGCTATTAGCACCTTCTTTTATAACACCTTTCGTGGTCACGCTCCCGCTTTGGGTACTAGATATCAAAGCCATAGTACCACTCATACCCTTCACTTTCCTTCTGATAATTGCAGAAAGGATGAAAGCTAGTGGTTTTGGAGTATACTGGTTAAGAGCGTGGATGAATGACGATTACTACCCATTAGAGAGATTTGTGCATTCGTATGGTAAGAACGCTGAGGCGACAACAATAAAGATCGGAAATGTTGCGTTTACAGATGTACACTTTGGGTTGATGAGATTTAGCATGAGTTCTTTAATGCCACATCTTATGGCATTAAGGGGGTTCATACCACACAGACTTTGTGGAAGCCATGAAAGAAATGCTTCCTCGCGTTGGGAAATGTATAAAATTTTAAAATCGTTGACTTTCACTAATGACGATGTCAATGAAAAAATAGATATAAAGATCATGGATGGCAATAAAATAAATGTCTATGATATCAAAGAAGTCAGAATAGTGGAACACAAAGAAGGGGCCGATGACTTACCGTGCATCGAAAACTTAACATTGGCTGATCCTCACAACTGTGAAGGAGATAGACCTAACGCAGAGGAATTAATGAGGGAATTAGGAACACTAAAATATGTTGAAGGTAGAAGCTGTTCTAGTGTCGAAGTATGCAAAGTCAAACTTAATGGTAAAGGCTTATGTTGGGAAAGGGGTTACCTCATCAAATACATATGCGATAGACCATTCAAACACTTGATACTGTTCTCCAACAATATGAAAAAGTGTTACAGAGAGGAACTAAAAAAGATGTATGATCTTACTGTAGTAAGTACTGTTGATGATCATACACGCTCTGGTATAGGTCGGAATACATATGAACCAGCATCGGATGTGAGAATCGTTTCTATCGACGACTGTGAAAAAATCCCGCTAAGTTACGCTGTGAAGAAAATAAGATACATGAGCATGGGTGATGTCATATTTAGCGATGAATCGATGAAAAGGATAGAAAAATGCATAAAGTTAGGACTAGTGGTTACGACTATCTCCGTTATTTTGGCCTTAATAGTGTGAAAAGGCTCAGACAGCCACCGCTTCCCCATCGATACGGGAGTGGTCAGGAACGCTCCTCATCGCCGTAAATTCAAATAGAAGATTAAGTCTAAGGTGCAAGCGCCTCTAGCTTCTCTATGAAGCGTGTGTACAGTTCTTCTAGCTTGTACAGCTCGTCATTCTTGACAGTAAACCTGCTTCTTATCAAGTCCGCTATCTCTTCCTTCAATGTCTCCCTTATCTTTGCAACTGGCACACCAGCATTAACTAATTCTTTAGCTTTATGGTAGAAGTCTATGATTATCCTCATCATTAGGAACTGCTTTTGGGGTGAGCAAAATGCATCTATCGGATCAAACGCGTTCTGCTGCAAGAAGGCCTCCTTTATTATCTTTGCAGTCTCTATGATTAGCTTGTCTGGCTCACTTAAGCTTTCCGGACCAACGAGCCTCACTATTTCCTTGAGTTCATCCTCTCTAAGCAAGATGTTCATCATTTCATCTCTGTATTCCTTCCACTTCGGGCTTATGTTCTCATGCCACCATTTAGCTACGGTATCAACGTACAAACTGTAGGACACCAACCAGTTTATAGCCGGATAGTGCCTAGCATAGGCCAGTCTAGCATCCAGTGCCCAGAAGACCCTTACGAACCTCCTGGTATGGCTAGTTACTGGTTCTGAGAAGTCTCCGCCTGGCGGAGAGACAGCAGAGGCTATGGTAACGCTTCCTATTCTCTCGGGTTTACCGGGTATCTTTGCTCTTCCTGCTCTCTCGTAGTATTCTGCGAGTCTTGAGGCTAGATATGGTGGGAAGCCTTCTTCTGCCGGCATTTCCTCCATTCTTCCGGCTATGTCCCTTAATGCCTCTGCCCATCTGGACGTTGAGTCTGCTATTAGCAAGCTATCGTAACCCATGTCTCTATAGTACTCGGCGAGAGTGACACCAACGTAAATAGATGCTTCTCTAGCAGCAACTGGCATGTTCGAGGTGTTGGCAACCAGTATAGTCCTCTCCATTAATGGTTTGCCGCTCCATGGATCTTTATACTTCGGGAAGTTCACTAGAACGTCGGTCATCTCATTTCCTCTCTCGCCGCATCCTACATAGATAACCACTCTGGCGTCGCTCCAAGCAGCTAGTGTCCTAAGTGTGACAGTTTTACCGGATCCGAATGGACCCGGTATAGCGCCAGTTCCACCTTTAGCCATTGGAAAGAGTGTGTCGAGAACCCTAACACCGGTTATCAACGGCGTTATTGGTTCGAACTTTTCAATGACTGGTCTGGGCCTCCTTATTGGCCAACGATGATACATTTTGAGTTCTATCTCTTTACCCTCATGTTCTAGGATAGCAATGGTATCCTCTATAGTGTAATCGCCCTCTGGGGCTATCCACTTGAGCGTACCTCTCACGCCGGGAGGAACCATTACTTTGTGTGTGATTAGGGAGGTCTCGGGAACCGTACCAAGTATGTCTCCACCACTGACCTTATCACCTGGTTTGATATCTTTGCTGGGTGTCCAATGCCACTTTTTAGACCTGTCTAATGAAGGTACCTTTATTCCCCTCTTTATGAAGGGGGATTTCGCTACTTCATGTATGCTCTCAAGTGGTCTCAAAATTCCATCGAATATGTGGCTGAGAAGTCCAGGGCCTAGCTCAACACTGAAAGGTGAACCGGTGCCTAGAACCGGTTCACCAGGTGTAATACCAGTAGTATCTTCATAGACCTGGATTACTGCTTTATCACCAGTTATCCTTGTAACTTCGCCTATAAGTCCGTCCTTACCCACTTCTACTACCTCATACATTTGCACACCTTGCATGTCCTCGGCAATAACTACTGGACCCCTCACTCTGAGTACTTTACCCTTGGCAACCATACCTTAACCTCCTCTCTGAGAGCATTTCACGTGCCTTAAAACAGCTTGTCTATTGAGGGATAGGTCTTATTTGACTATTTCAACTACCTTCAGCCTAGAAGCATGCCCCGATATTATTTCAACTTTCTTAGCTTTAAAATACTTCTTTAATAACTTCAACAGTTCTTTGTTGGCCCTACCCTCTCTTGGTGGAGCCGCCACTTTAACTACTAGACAGTCATCCTCGTAACCCACTACTTCATTCTTCTTGGCATTTGGTTTCACGCATACCTTTATTCTCACAAACTGCCCCGGCATAATCCTTAAGTGACCTTATTATTAGCTCAACCTTCCTCGGCTTCAGAAATAGCTTATGTATTATCTTATCTAAGAATGTGTAATCTAAACGACCACCAGCAGCTGCGGGATGCCCTCCTCCGGAAAGTCTTCTAGCTACTTCACTTAGATCTATTTTTTCAGATCCCCTTCTCATATGTAGTGAACCTACATCACTGACGAAGATTATTGCATCGTATGGTTTTTCTTTCCTTATTTCTTCGGCCATGAATGACACTAGAGCAACGTCTTTGATCCTTATGGGTACAATTATTATTTCGTATTCACATACCTTTTTCTTTATCGACTTAGACAAATATTTGCGTAAGTTCCTTTTCATTTCATCTATGACTTCTTGGTATGCATCTTCCCAATCCTTGTCCCATCCTACACACTTCCATAACTTATCTATTAGGTACGATCTCCATCTCCTATTTCCTAATGCCATACTCATCTTCTCACTTCTAGGATCACTTCTTATCCATAAATCGATGTCACAACTTAGATTAACTAGCTCCTCACAACAGTCACATAGCTTTGCACCTCGTTCTTTAGCATACCTAGCAGCCAAACCAGCCCCACATGTACTTCTATCATATATCACTTCGTCAACCAATTCGGAGATTACTCTCTTTACGTTATCACTCCACTTATGATGATCCATCCATATAACTTTGAAATTTCTATTATCTAGTATTCTTCTCAATTCATCTAGTTCAGAATCATTAGGACCTATATCTACTACATAGAGCAAATTAGGTTTGTACTTCTTAATTACCTTCTCTAGGTTCTTTATCATCTTCCTTCTAGAGGTACCCTTAGCATGAAAGTCATCATCACTATGAAGCCTATATAATGAGATAGCGCCCATAATACCATCAAAGTCGTTATGATGTAATACTACCACCTTTCTTCTTTCTACTGGACGTTTAGGTCTACACATGTTACAAACAGCCCTTATCATTATACTCTACCTGGGGCCCTTCAGAAGTACGGGTTAAATGAAAATGGAGGTTCGATTTGAACCTAAAGGGGTACCGGTAATTGCTGGTCCATGGATCAAGAGAGTGCTTGACAATGGAATCATTAAGATTAAAGAAGAAAGTATAGACTTAATTGTAAGAGTAAAAGAATATGCGATTTGTTTTAACGAGGTATGTTTTGATAAAGATAAGATAATCAAAGCTATTCCTAGGATGAAAGACAAAGTTTATGCAATACTAGAGGATGGCTTACTTCCATTAGAGATAAGGAGTTCCCACTATTACAAACTTAAAGCTCTCAAAGTTCCAATACACCCTACCCTAGAAATAGATGGTATCCATATGCACAGAATATCTAAAATGGATCCATGGAGCGATACATTATCCAAAGTGAAACCACTAAAAATAAAGAAAGGAGATAGAGTTCTAGACACTTGTATGGGTCTTGGATATACCGCCATTGCTGCAAAAATACAAGGTGCGGAGGTAGTCACTGTTGAAAAAAACACTGAAGTTATAGAATTGGCTTCGTGGAATCCTTGGTCATTTGGGTTGAAGGATGTAACTATAATAAAAGGTAATACGGAACTCATTATAAAGAGATTTGAAGAGTCTAGCTTTGATAAAATAATACATGATCCGCCAGCATTCTCTATAGCAGGTGAATTGTATTCTAACGACTTCTATCAAGAGCTTTATAGAGTACTTAAGCGTGGAGGTAGACTCTTTCATTATACTGGTGCACCTAGCAAGTCCAGACCTTTTGATATTATGAGAAGCGTTATGAAGAGACTTTCTGATGTAGGATTTGAAGTGCGGAAATTACCAAACGCATTGGGTATCTTAGCCATAAAGACCTACTAGACTTATTTGTATAATTTCTAGACCATTATATTGGTTGGCCGCATGAGTTGGAAACCGTTCTTTGCATCATCTAAATTAGTAAAAGATTACGAACCCTTGAAGTTGTATTTGGAAAAAGTAAAAGGAACTAAATGGTATGATGAAGGCTTTATTACTCAAAGCGATTTTCAAAAACTAAAGGAAATACTATCCAAAAAGAAACGACACAAGCTAGGCGATTTGTGGGATGAACTAGCAAAACACTTTGAGAAAAGGATTGATGGGAAAGCTGCGTTGGAAGCCCTTCGAGAAGCGGGATATAATGTTAATGATGAGGAGGAAGCTAAAAAGAAGCTAAGCGAGATTTTGGCGGGATGGTTGCTAGAAGCTGGTGAAGAGTGGGGATTCTTCAAAATTCCAGAAAATGCTTAAGCATATGTAAAATTTTCTTCCGAGTCACTAACTTTTTCAGCTTGTTGTACCCTTCCCATTACTATGTTCTCTAGCACTTCATCAACAATGTTGTCGTCGTGTAACTTGTTGCTAGGAATAGAACTTATTATATCATAAACTCTAGTGGTAGCCTCCTTAAGTACTTGTGACTTACCTATATTTGCCTTATCTTTGTATTTGTAAAATATTTCGAGTACCTTGTGATGTTCCCTTGGTATCCTAATGCTGATAACACTTCTATATTTTTCTTGCATTATATCAATATCCTTTAGCATATCTTTATGTTCATGCATAAGTTTGAATGCATAATACATCCCGAGAATGTCTAGCTTCACCTTTTTTGATAACTCCCTATCATTCTTTATTTTCATTTTTAAGTTCACGATCATTCGGTTTAGTTCGTTTATATCATCCTTACTAGCTACATGAATTATACTATCCCTTATTGAACATAAGATTGCCAATATTATTAGACTATTTATCTCAAGTCTTCTTCCTCTGTGTTTTCGCAAATAATGTTTAATTAGTTTATCTAACGCATCTTTAGTACTCTTAGCCATTTTGATTTCTAATAGATCCACTTCATGAATTGCTAATGCCATTCTAATTGCCTCGTAAGCGTCTGTAACTCTTGTAGTGAATGTTGCACTTCTTACCTTATATCCATCATTGCGCGTCTGCATAATATATCACCATACTCCTCGGTTTTCTGAAAACATTGAACTTCGCTTACTCTATTGTAATACAAGCTTTAGAAGGTCTGCGTGGCGTTGTGTACCACAGTATGCACTTAGCATGGGTAATTGTTCTGGAGATAAGGTTGATACTTTACCAAATCGAGCTGAGGGCACGACCATTTCATACCTTTTGCATCAATGGAAGTGAGGAGTACCTTCACGGAGCGGGTGCCCTTGCTGAGGTGTGGCGAGGAATTTGGCGCCGGGGGCGGGATTTGAACCCGCGCGGGGTTTCCCCCACCGGCTTAGCAGGCCGGCGCCCTGGCCAGGCTAGGCGACCCCGGCACTTCCATGATCCGCTCACCAAAAACCCATTATAAGAGTTACCTTACGTTCACCACAATAATTATTTGATGTCCCGAAGCCGCTATAGCCCACCTTCTGTACTACGGCGGCATTTGGCTAAGCGGCCCACTGGGGCCTTCCGCGGCCGGCATCGGCCCCTTTGGCCTTGCTCCCCGGGGGACGCGGCCGTTTCAACCCCGCACGCCCTTCAACGCTCAGCCCTCCCTTCCCGTTGCCGGGAAGGGAGTTTGTGGCCTCATTGCTCCGGACGGGGGGTCTCGTTTCTGTGCCGTTGCCCGGGCTCTCAACCCGGCCCCTCACGGAGCCCCGGGACCGCGGGGAGGGTGGAGCTTCCTCAGGGCCCTTTATAGGCCCCGTGG
>JALWJF010000010.1 GCA_027081755.1 Desulfurococcales archaeon
GGCTTGTTTATATGGTTAATATTAACCGTAAAAAATTAACTTACTGATTAATAAAGAAATGTATATGAAAGTTTAGATAATCTAAAAGAATGGAGGATTCTATGTCTAAAAAGATCCTAATCCTCGGTGGGGGGACCGGGGGTTTCGTAGGGGCCAAGGCCCTAGCCGAGAAGGCTCACAAGATAGGACAAGATCTCGAGATAACACTCGTTACTAAGGATCAGTACCACGAGTTTCAACCTCTATATGCAGATGTGGCCTTTGGTACGGCGTCTCCAGATGAGGTTAGAGCTCCTATAAAGAACATGGAGAAATATGGCATAAAAGTCATAATAGACAAGGTTACCAAGATAGATCCAGCTAATAGGAAAGTGATGACATCTAAGACTGGAAGTCTTAGTTACGATTACCTAATCGTTAGCCTTGCAGTTGATTATCACTGGGACAAATATCCCGGCCTGGACAAGTACGGTTATCACAACTATACCCTAAACGGAGCCATAAAGCTTGGCAAGGCATTGACTAAGTTCAAGGGCGGAAAATTAGCAGTGTTAGTGCCCGAGACTCCCCATAGATGTGGTATGTACCCCTATGAAGCGGCCACTCAATTAGCCGAGAGTTTTGCTAAGAGAGCTCTCAGCGTTCAAGTCACGGTTTACAGCCCGGAGCCAAGACCACTAAATGGTTTGGGACCAGACATCTCGAAAACATGGCAAAAGAAAATGGAAGATGTTGGTGTAAAGTTCGTGAGCCACAAAGGACTAGAGGAAGTCAAGGAAGGCAAAATTGTATTTAGGGGAAGTGAAGAAGAGTATGACTTCTTAATAAAAGTGCCCCCTAGCAAGCTCCCAGAACCATTAGCTAACAGCCCGGGGTTCAGAGCTTCAGATCCCCGATGGGCTCCCGCGAGACCTAAGGACTTTCGGCATCCCGATTACGATGAGATATTTATGGTAGGAGAGCATTCAATGCCTCCAGCAGGCTTGCCTACTGCCGGCATACCAGTTCACTTCGCTGCTGACTATGCAGTAGAGCAAATCATGAACGAACTTACCGGAGGATACCCGATAATGGGCTATGTAAAAACGATGACCTGCGTTGGATACTTTGGAACGAAGGGGTTCGCTGGAACGTGTGAGCTGCCTTACGATGAAAGGACAGGAAAGAGGAGGCTTGTTTGTTATACAACTTCCACATCACCAATAATAAGGCTAATGAAAGAAGCATTTTACAAAGCTTGGGTGGCATCAATAAAGTAAGGGGTGAGGAATATGGTAAAGGTGAATAAAATGGGAATGGATGAAGAGGGTATCAAAGCACTTGAAACCTTAGTAAAGGTAGCAGTAAAGTTAAAGGATAGTGGAATGCTAGACATGCTTTACTTCTTAGCAGAGAAGAGCGGAGATATATTAACAATAATAAGCAATGACGTAGGATTGGCGAGAGCTGGAGCTCTAGGACATGCCGGCATATCAGCGTTAGAAAAGCTTGAACCAGAAGAAGTACTAAACGTCAAGATAAATTTAGAAGAACTGACATCTTGCGCATTCAAGAGCTTAGCGGAAATGAAGATAGATGAACTCAAGCCAGCAGGATTAGGGGCACTGCTGAAAGCACCGAGCGATAAGGACTTGCAATACGGTCTAGCCATGATACTAGCTCTCGGGAAAGCTATGGGCAAGTGTTTGAGGAACAAACAGCCTTCTTAGATTGATCTGGCATGTTCCCAGACCACGTAAAATTCCCTTAAGGCCTCATACGCACCATCCTTATAAATACGTGCCAAACATGGCTTTTTGGAAGTCAGCGGACAGTCCATTATAACTGCCTTTTTACCATCAATTATAAAGTAATTGAACGGCATGTTGTCTATAACCCTTACCTCTGCGTTCTCAAGTCCTCTGTCCTTTCTAACATAAAAGGAAGAGACTAACGATGTTATTGCAGAGGCTTTGAGAACCCAGGGGAGTTGGGTATAAGTCCATCCCTTGGGGTTGAGGAGCAATGTTAAGGTCACTAGGCTAGACAAACCTATCAAAGTTAGACCGGCAATGGAACCCATAGCCAAATATATCGCATCCAGGGGTATCTTAGGTTGAACCATCAACGCAAAAGTGGCGAAAGGAAGTCTTGTTACGAGTCTTGAAGCTACTGTCTTAAAGTAACATCTAGCGGTTAAGAAGCCTAACCTTTTCAGACCATTACAGTCCGCAGATAATAAGATAATCTTAAGCTTTATCCCTCTCATATCAAGACCCTTTATGATGTTTGCTATTTCTTTGTCCACATCAGTGGAAGCTATAAAGACTTCGGACTCGGCTATAAGGGATAATTCTTTTACTATTTCCTTAGGGATCACATATGTGAGCTCATGTAGCTTTGCAGATTTTGGCGTAAGCTCGACCATATGTGGAGGTTCT
The DNA here is from genome assembly GCA_027081755.1 of Desulfurococcales archaeon. GTDB lineage: Archaea > Thermoproteota > Thermoprotei_A > Sulfolobales > Ignicoccaceae > Ignicoccus. The sequence continues at coordinate 2,421 of JALWJF010000010.1, forward strand.
CTGGGTTGTTCCCTAACGGGAATTTCCTTGCGCTTAAACTCTATGGGCAGCGGTTTAGGTGCAGGTGTAGGAAGCTTTACACTTATGGCGAAACCTAGATCCATTAAGTACTTTATGACTTCCTTTCTGTTCTCCGGTTTTATCTCATTCTCTATTATTATTTTCGCTGTCTCCTTATCTCCGGCTTTCAAGGCCCTTATTGCATTCTCTAAAGCCCTTCTCTCCTTCTCGCTGAGCTTGCTGTAAACGTCACTGATAACTAACCCCCTCAGTCCCCTTAATCTTAAGGATAAAAGAGTGAGGGCTAAGGTTTCCCTACTTTAGGGAAAACTATTATGACTATGGGACCATTTACTCTCTTCACTATCACCTCATATTCTTCTTCTGCGTCCTCTGGTATTTTGAATACTTTTACGTACTCCTTGACCTCATATTCACCTATTGTTAGAGGTTCTCTCAAGCTCATTCTAACTTTTAGAACTCTTTTGTGAACTCCTATAGTCAAGCTCCTTTCGTCGCCTAATGGCATATCAAGTAGAAGTTCGTAGCGGTCAGGCAGCTCCAAGAGTGTGCTCAAGGGCTCCATCTTACCATTGGGTGATATCATTTCCATCACCTCCTTACGTATACATTACCATAGTGCTCTTCTCGGGTCTAGCTACCTCCTTGGCTTGTGAAGCTATACTCTGCAATTTAGCCTTTATCTTTTCGGAATCCTCTATCAACTTCTTCGTGTCTACTCCAAGGGAATAAATCTCGTTGAGTGCTTCCAAGACCTTAGCAGTCGCGCCTGGATCCGGAAAGTCCGGAAATGCGTCAGCTAGGATTGCCAGGCTCGGGAAATCTCTCTGTTTGGTTGCTTTTAATACGACAGCCGTTGGACCATATAGTATACCGTCCCTTAGTGGTTTTCCCACTTCTTTTAACTTGTCCATCTCCTCTATTAGCTCTGGGTCGTTAACAATCCACCTAACTTCGGGCTCAACATTTATCCTGTTAAAGTTTGCAAGACCTGTAATCGAAATTATTCTTTTACTGCCTCGTCTCTCAGCGTAATCTACGATAGTACTCGCTATAGGATAGATGAGATGCGGCGGAATTGGTACTTCTGGTACTATTACTATCCAAGGGTGCTTGTAATATATCTCTATGGGGAATTGGGCTATTCCATTCTTTATTGGCGATACTGTGAGCTCCGAAGGTACATCCATACCGCCTATCATCTCCATATTCAATTCTTCTACGATGTACTTAGTTCCTATTAAGCCAACGAGACCTACGTCAACAAAGCCTATCAATACATTAGCTCCAGGTTTCGGTCTCTTCACTTCCCATACGTCAACCGTTATCATGATTTCAGCACCTCGGGACGCGAAATCGTCATCACAAAAATCAGGTGGATCGAGGTACCTCATCGGAAAATTTCTTCACATCTCTTCTACCGTGTAGCTGTAGGCTCCCGGCTTGACGAGCTTATCGAACTTGTCAGCCAGTACGTATATCTGAATCCTTCTGTTTTTGGCATAGAGCTTCAAGGTGCCCTTGGTTTCCAGATCCCTTAATATCCTCTTGGCTAGGCTTATATTTATACCCATCTTATCAGCTAGCATGTTTGGAGTTACGAATTTCATATGTCTAACCACCTTCTCTGCGTTCTTGATTACGTCCTCTTCGGCAACTACTCTGAGTGTGACGCCTCTCTTCTCTTTTCTCTCTTCGATCATCCTTTGTCTTAGCTCCTTCAACATCTGCCTCATTTGTCTCTTCTCAATTGCACTGAGAGGCTTGTTCACTCTTCCCATACCGTATCCCATAGTGCTCCAGTGGGAGGGTTATTAACACAATTTGGGCTAATACTTATAAAGGATTAGGTGTCCCAGTATTATGGCGAGTCCCGCCGTAGCTCAGCGGAAGAGCGCCCGGCTGTAGGGCCTTGAAGCCCGCCCCCAGACCGGGCACGGAAGCCCGGAATGATAGGGGGTTGGCACAGAAACCGGGTGGCCCGGGGTTCGAATCCCCGCGGCGGGACCACTCTCCCCGGCCACCCATTTCAAACTTACCCATCCCCAAAACCCCTCGGGGGGCGAAGCAGTGGAGATGGAGGTCGTAGAAGTCTATGAGGTCCTTGGCGTCAAGCGTTATGTAGTTCAGATAAAGGGTACCAACATAAAAGTGAATGTCTCAGCGTCAAACTCAAAGGAAGCTGTAGAAAAGGCCAGAAAACTTCTCTTTGGTTAGTATTTCTTAAACAAGCTAATAATTGCGTATAGTACTGGAAGTACCTCTAGTTTACCCACTATCATAGCCACCGCTAACACTAATCTAACATCAACAGGAGCTACTGCAATCAACCCGGAGCTGAGACCAGTACCACTCATGGCCGATGCAACTTCAAATAGTATATCTATGCTCGGTACCTTTACCTTATGCAGACTGATCATTTCCGTTATCAGCATCGATATTATAAGTAGCGTGAAGATATAAGCACTCACGACAGTCAACATAGTTATTAGGTCGTTCGGATCCACTTCCTTCCCCATAACCTTTACTGTACTTATGTATCCTCTAGGTTTCCCCATCTTCTTAACTTGATTCAATATGAGTTTTCCTATAACATAGGCTCGGAAGAGCTTTATTCCTCCTCCAGTCGAGAAAGCTGATGCACCAATTATCATGGCGAATGTCAGTATGTATTTTACTGATTCACCAAACTTACTTACGTCTTGGATCTGGAAGCCTGATGTGGTTACAGCAGAAGCCGAATGGAAAATAGCACTCCATATTGCCTGAGGTGTAAAGCTCTTCCATACCAATAAGATTAATAAAGCATAGAACAGTATCGAGCCTATAAGCATTTTAAACTCTGGATGTGAGAATGCCTTCCGTATTCTTCCATACCTTAAGTTTAGATAGATAGAGAAGTTAAGAGCTCCCAGCACGCATGTCAACATGACTAATCCTTGCTGAATAACGTTTAGGTCTGCTGTCCCTCCGGCAGTGGGCGCAAAGCCACCGGTAGCTAAAGCAGCAAAAGTGTACACTAATGAGTCATAGAGGCTCATGCCGCTTAGATACATGTACGTTACGGGGATTACCGTGAGAATCATGTATATTGATATTAGGTCTATTAGCGTTTTGAACATGCTTGGCCTCACTCTTTCTCCTTTTCCTAGTGCGGAAACAAGACCCGTCGGAGAGACATGATAAACCAAGGCTAGTATTAGCGTTAAGAATAGCGCTCCAACTTCACCTGCCCATTGACTGGCTGCTCTAATGGCATTAACAAAAGGTGTCTGAGTCGAAGGATTTAAGATAGTGAAGCCCGTGCCAGTTAGTCCACTAACCATCTCAAAGTACGAGTTAGCGATATCAATATGACTAAAATAGGAAAATGGTATCGCTACTAAGAGCGGCGCTAAGAACCAGAATATAACCAACGCCTTTATGATAACTGAGGGTCTTATAGTTGTAATAGTCATTTTTGATATCTTAATAGCTATTATTGAATAAATCAATGCTATAATGGATGCCGCCAACATGTTTATATCGAAGTAAGGATAGGTCAGCGCCGAAAATATTGCCAAATAGAAGGTTAGAGAAGCTACAACGCTGGAAATCAAGATACCCCAAAGTATCGGATAAAATTGCTCTCTACGCTGTGCGTCGTACCCTCTGTATATAGGCCGCTGCATTAAGCAATACCGCTGGGAGGGCCTTTTTAGGTACATAAAAGTATCTCGGTGTTATATTCTTTAGTAGAGAATCACCTTGTATCATTACTTTCACTTCGTACAATTCATCGTCCTTTATAGTGTCCAGTATTTTCTCTGGATTCTCTATGAGGTCAAGCGGTTTGAAATATCTGACACTATATTCGTCTTTAGGCGATGTTCTGAAGTACATTGTGAATGACTCGTGCATATCTAAGGGCTTGAATGAATCGGCATACTCTTCTTTCTTCATCACCTCCTCTAAGTCCTCTAGTAAGGCCCACCTCGTTTCACCAAATTCTACGTCTATGAATTGTATTACCCTTGCCTTTGAACTAGGCTTCCTCATCTCCTTCAGCTTGTTTTCTATTGTTGTCGGACTCAGATCTAGCATTGTAGATAGCTCTTCAGCAGTAAATGCTTCTCCCTTCAACATGGTTATTATTCTGGACTCTACAATCTTCAGCCAAGGTTTGAATGCCGGGAGAGACATTACGTGAGCCGCTAGCGGCGTTAGTGTCTTTGTCTTTAGTCCCTTGAACTTTACCTCACCTTTTCTCATGCCCTCTATGAATGCCCTTATCTTCTCTACATCAAAGTATTTTTGAAGTGCTTGTTTCATAGCTTCTTGGAATATCAATTCATCTTCTGGCGTTACTTTACCTAACTTACCAAAGCTTAGCTGTATTTCCTTCGCCGTCTGAACTAAATGTGGTGAACGCTCAAGCGCTTTCTTGAGCTCTTCCTCTACGTCTTCTACTGATTTCAAGAGCTTTAAGGGATTAGGTGGCATTCCTCCCTCAACGGTAACGGCGAATCCGGTGAAGCTACTCCTAACACTTACAGCAGCAGTGTATTCGGAAGATATCTTGTACATGAGCAAGTGTGCTAAACCTTCAGCCACCCTTTGGTCTATAAAGCCACTTATTACATAACCTCCAGGTACCTTCTCAACATAGAACAAATTATTGCCCGGTATCTCTAACTTTCTCTTTTTATAGCTTAGGAACAATTTCTTTATTTTTTTCATAGCTTCATCGCTAACTTTCACTTGCTCGGGCTTGCTCTCGTACAGAACCCTCTTAGCGTACTCTGGGATAAGTGGAGATCTTTGGAACTCTTCCCCTTTCCAAAGAGGTATCTCGCCACCTTGATCAGTCGCTGGTTCTACAATTACTCTCATGTTATCGTCATCTATGCCGATGACTCTCCAAGTCTTCCCTCCTAACCTTATTTTGGTCTCAGGTCTCAAGTACTTATAAACATAAAATGCGTCCAAGTCACCAATTACCTTGTTACCCCACTTAACTACAAATGTATCCCTCTCAGCTATTACTGAGAAGAACTCGCCGAAAGAGCGACTCCACCACTTCTTTTCGCTGTGGTTAAAAGACCAAAGGCGGTAGAACATGTAGCCTATCTTTAGTTTGTTGTTATCCCAATTCAGGAGCTTGTTCTTCACAAGGACGTTAATTAGTTTGTAATAAGTATCTTTATCTAAATCTCTATAGGCATAGGAACCTTTCACTATCTGGTAAGCTTTCTCTGGATCAAGAAGTTTCTCTTGCAATACCATACCTATTATTTCTCTAGCTAATACATCCAATGGTGCATCCATTATCCTCGGGGGTTCGACTATACCCTTAACGGCAAGCACTGCTTCTGTATAGCCGTCCAGCGTCTCTACATCGTCGTTAGTTATTATAGTTCCTCTTGAGACTCCGCCCAGTTTGTGACCTGCTCTTCCGACCCTTTGAAGCACTGCGGCCACGCTTCCCGGAGGTCTAAACAAGATTACCTTCTTCAATTCACTTATATCTATTCCAAGCTCTAAGGTCTTGGTAGCAACAACTACGTCGAGTTTACCTTCCTTGAGCTCCTCTTCTATTTGTTGTCTCATCTCTTTTGATATAGATGAGTGATGCACTGCAACTTTTAAGTTCTCAACTTTTGATAGTTCTTCATGTAGCCGTTCTGCAGCATACCTTGTATTAACGAAAACTAATGTGGGTGGCTCAACGTGTTCCAACACTTTCTTAGCTGCGACTTTCCAGAAACTGTCTTCATCTTTTACTTCTCCAAGCACATCAACATTGAGTTCTATGGCTCTCTTGGTATTCACCCTTACTATTTTCCTTGGTCTCTTAGAAGAACCGAAGAAGAGGTTAGCGACCTCTTCTGGTTCACCTACCGTAGCGCTCAGCGCTATTCTCTGGAAGTCTCTTCCAGTATAGGCCTTAAGCCTCTCTAAGAGTAAGGAAAGCTGTATCCCTCTTTTGTTGTTAACGAGTTCATGTACTTCATCTATTATTACCCACCTAATGTTTTTGTAGTACTTTCTGAACTGTGGAGCCCAGTCCATGTCTATCTTGAAGCCTTCTGGAGTGGTTAAGAGAATGTGAGGGACCCTCTTCAGTCTAGCGCTTCTCTCTGATGATGAAACGTCTCCATGTTTCCTCGCAACTATTAGTCCCAGCTGTTCGGCCCACCACTCTATTCTCTTCTTTAGATCGTTAATGAGTGATTTCAGAGGAGTTATATAGAGTATTGCTAGGGGTTCGACGGGTTCTTCAATAATTCTAGCCAATATAGGTAAGAGTGCTGCTTCGGTCTTCCCGTAGCCTGTCGGTGCCATTATTAGTGTGTTGTATCCCTCGTATATAGGTTCGAACGCCTTCTCTTGTACTTCAGTTAGTGACTTCCAACCCTTCTTCTTTATGAGTTCCATCAATTTTGGCGGAATCTCTACGCTCGCGCTCAAACTCATGTCACCACTCACCTCGTTCACTAGCCAACTGACCGCTAACCCATCCTTAACTCCAGCCTATATAAGTACTAAAGTGCCCCAGAACGAGGGAAAGAGACTTGAGTAAGAAGGTTAAAATGAAGTGCATGTATTGTGGTAGGACATTCTTTAGGGGGCAGGGAATTGAGATAGTAATCGGAGACGAAAGGTTTTACTTCCACAGTAAGAGATGTGCACTAAAATTCTTGCAGATGCTTCTTGAGAGGATACCCCCAGAAGTAAGTATACCGACGGCTAAAGCGCTAGCAAGGGAACTCCAAGAAGCAATAAGGAAGAAAGAAGAGGCGAGCAAGAAAAAATTCGCCTAAATTTTTACTCTTCTATAGGTTCTATATGTATTATCTGTACCGGACAAGCAGCTGCTGCTTGTTCGGCACAGTCCTTGAGCTCTTCTGGAATTATGCCCTCAAATGGGTTGTCGCCGCTTCTGTATTGCGGCACTATTACTGCCTTGTACTCTTCATTCATCTCGAAGACGTCTGGGCATAGGTGGGCACATACGGCGTCAGAGATGCACTTTTCAGTTTCAATCCAGACCTTATACTTCACCACAGAGCTCACCGGAGTAGGGGTGCACGTGATCGCTTATTATGCTTGCGCTGTCATGTTTAATCGACCGATGAGGAGTGTGGTGGTCTCTGAAAAAACAGTGTGATGACTAGGAGCCCTCTGAGGTCCTTTAGACCATCTTTACCTTAGTCTCGAACTCTTCTATGGGGGCTGGCTGGTCCTCCGGCGCGTCCGGACTCAGCTCTCCTCTCTCTACGAGCACTTGTCTAGTTAGTAACCAGTATATGAGGGCTAAACTCCTCCTGCCTTTGTTGTTACCCGGTATTATGAGATCCACATTTTCCGTCTTATTATCGGTATCACAGATCGCTACGACCGGTATTCCTATCTCGGATGCTTCAATTATTGCTTGTTGATCCATCCTGGTATCAGTGACCAAGATCACGTCGGGTTCATAGTAGACCTCTAGGGCTGGGTTGGTTAATGTTCCTGGAACGAACCTCCCTATTACTGGCTTAGCACCAACAAACTTTGAGAACATCATTACCGGCTTATGACCGTACTGCCTCACTGATACAGCCATTATCTTTTCTGGCTCAAATCTTGATAAGAACTTCGACGCTACTCTGATTCTCTGGTCGATTTTTCTTACATCTAGTATAGCGAGTCCGTCTATGTTTCTTCTCTTAAACACAAACTTCTTCATATAATTAGTTACCATCTTAGTTCCTATATGGACTCCGTGACGTAAGTAAGTCTCTAATGGTATCAACAACTCAACTACAGGTTCTCCGCTTTCAGCACTCATGGCTACCACCTGTACACCTTTGTGCTGAATTTAATTATTTCCTTGGAGATATCAACAGCAGCCAGCATTGTCCTTCTGCAGCAGTATCTCTCTATCCCCAAGTCATCCAAAACCTTTGCAGGATCCTCGCCAGCCTCAACCCTCTTTTTGAACTCGTCATAGTATTGGATCAGAGGTTTGCCACAAGTATAACATCTTATCGGAATCATCAAGATTCCTTCACCTGTAGCTCTTCTGTTTCCTTCTCCTAGCAGAATATCTCATCCACTTCTCAGGCTCAGTCCTCCTTGGGTCTCCAGAAAGCATGTGTCTGTCGTGTTCCTCGTAGAGGGCAGCGAGTTCTTCGCTGCCAGTGTACTTCACTAGACCCCTAGCTATGGCCATTCTTGCTGCTTCAGCTTGACCCATATATCCGCCACCTTTCACAAACACCTTTATATCGATGTTCTTCATTACTTTTTCGCCAGCCAGTAATAGTGGTTCTAGTATTCTCCATCTCCTTATCTCTGGTTTTATTATCTCGACTGGGATCCCGTTTATCCACACCCTACCCTTGCCAGGATATATTATTGCTCTGGCAATTGCCCTCTTTCTTTTTCCAGTAGCGAGCACTATTCTGACGCCTTTCCTACCGGTTTGTTCCTTAGCCCATTTAACATCAACCATTATGCCTCACCCTTCCAACCCATCCTCCTAGCCACTTCTGCCACAGTTATGTACTTTCCAGAAAGTCTGATGGCTTTAGCATCGGGGAAGCTTATTTTAGCATATCCTTCTCTCTTAAACCTCTCCTCCACTTCTTGGGGTGTGCCTATGTATACCTTCAACCTTCTTAGGGCTTCTCTGCCCTTAGTATTATGTTTCGGCAGCATACCCTTTACGGCATCCTTTATTATCCATATTGGCGTTCTAGGCCTCTCTATTTTGTTGCGATATGGGTTTGTATGTACCTTAACATCTAATAGTATCTGGTATCCCCTTATCACCCTTCTCGGTTCGCCGGATAGCACAGCCTTCTCTGCATTGATTATGGCCACTTCCCAGCCTTCTTGTAGCATCTTGGCGACGTGGGAAGCCATTCTACCCACTATCTGATTCGTCGCATCAACGACTACGAACCTCTTCATAACCATCACCTCATATTATTATTTTCAAACCTTTACCTTTGGGGTTCTTCCTAACTAGTTCTAGGATATGGATTGCTTCGCCTCCCACTTCCTCGATTTTCTCCAGAGCTGTATAAGAAAATGAAAACGCTGCCACAGTTACCTTTTTATTTAGCTCACCAGAACCGAGGACTTTTCCGGGCACTACTACAACGTCTCCCTCATTAGCATAGCGATTTATCTTGCTGACATTTACTACTATTCTCTGCCTAGCAGGTCTAGATAATAACTCGTGAACCCTCCTCCAGAACGGCGACCTCGTCTTCCACAATTCATCGAGGGTTTTCCTCAAGAGTACATTTGTAAACTTCCTCCTCTGCGGCACGCTTTCGTCACCCCGCCTTCTCCTCTAGTTTCCTTTTTAATGCCTCAAGTTTCTGAACTATTGCTCTAGCTGACTCTTTCAACGTTCTTCTAGCGCTTAGGGAACCGTCCGTCTCTAGCTCAAATATGTATGTATCTTCTTCAAAGACTGGCCTTATTCCTTTACCTTCGCAGACGTATTCTATGCAGTACATTACCATACTTAGGGTGGTACCATCCTTTATTGTTAGCTTTCCATCCTTCATTGTAAATGCCTCTTTACATTTCTCCGCACATTCCCTTTGGCATTCTTCATTGCATAAGGTCTCCTTAACACTTATGTCCTTTAGAACGGGCTTTACTACTGCTACGGTAGCCGGCATCCATTTAGCATGTTCCCTTCCCCTTCCTAGACGTGCATAAGCTGTTAGCTTGACTTTCTGATTTCCTATCAACGGGACTATGGGTATGTTATCGTATACGGGCTTGATGCTTTCGTCAGAAGATATTATGTCTTTCGTATAAACGATCTTGTACTTACCATCAGCTGAAGCATCTAAGTAGAGCGTTGCATAGCATGGCTTACCCTCATAGGTACACTCGCCAGTCTCGACTTTTCTACAATCGCATTCAGCACATGCCTCCGGAGGTGCATAATGATCTAAAGCCTCATCAGAGGTTAACGGGATCATGGCCAATCTATGTGCTAGTACCTCGTTAAACAAGGTGCTATCGTTCCTCTCCACAATTACGAAATCTATAGCCATTTTAGGACAGAGTTCAAGAGCAGCTCTTCTTATAGCATTTAGGACCGCTAAGGGATAACCCTTCACTAAGAGCTTTATAGAAATGGGAGTTTCCTCAAGCATTTGAATAGGCATAGCGTTAGACCCTCCTACCTCTCCTACCACCCGGCCTTCTAATTGAGTCGTGAGGTAGTGGGGTTACGTCCTCGATTCTTCCTACTATGAATCCGGACCTCGCTAGTGCTCTTATCGCTGCTTGTGCACCTGGACCAGGAGTCTTAGGGCCATATCCTCCGGGAGCCCTTACCTTTATGTGGATAGCCATTATCCCTTTTTCCATTGCTTCTTGAGCAGCTCTTGCCGCTGCTATCATTGCTGCGTAAGGAGAAGGTTTCTCGTGGTCAGCTTTCACTACCATACCTCCAGTTATTCTAGAGGCCGTTTCGGCGCCGGTTAAATCAGTTATGTGTACGAACGTATTATTTGGAGAGCTGAATATGTGGGCGACGCCCCATCTGATTTCCCTTGGCATCTATAATCACCTCTACGTCACTCTTGGCTACCCTTTTTGAAGTACGGGCTAGTGGGAGCATATCCTATTAGATCCTCTTCGCTTCTGGGTACGATATAGCTCGGTGAAGTAACTCTTCTGCCATTTATTGCTATATGACCGTGGACTATCAACTGCCTAGCATGGTGTATTGTCTTCGCTAACCCCTTCTTGTAAACGATAGTTTGGAGCCTTCTTTCGAGTAAGTCTCTAGTATGAAGGCTTAGTACGTCGTCCAGCGTAGCATTTTCATCTACTAGACCTAACTCGTACAGCTTACTCAATAGTGCCTTCTCTTCATGTTTTCTAACTTCTTCAGGCAAGGCGAGTAGACTCCTCGCCCTGTGCCTGAATTTCCTTAGCATTGCCGCTGCTATCCATATTTCCCTCTTGTTCCTCAGTCCATATTCGCCCATTAGCTTCATCTCTTCTATTAGCCTCTCTTTGACCCAAGGATGTCCAGGAGGTTGCCACTTCTTCCTGGACTTACGCGGATCTCCCATAGCTCACCACCTCACCTCTTCTTGGAAACTCCTACGGTCATACCGATCCTACCAGTTGTAGCAGTTCTCTGGCCTCTGACCTTGAGGCCAAGGGCATGTCTGACTCCTCTCCAGCTCTTGATCTTCTTCTCTCTTTCGATGTCTTGTCTAGCATAGAATATTAGTTCAGCGCCTATCAAGTGCATATCCTTGCCAGTTGTATAGTCTTTCCTTCTGTTGTACAACCAGCTAGGGAATCCTAGCTTCGTTATATCCCTTACAATCTCATCAAGTTCTCTTATCTTAGCATCGCTTAGGTATCCAAGCCTCATGTGGGGATCTAGACCCATCTTTCTCAAGATCGCTAGTGCTGTGGTATAACCTATACCCCTTATTTGAGCCAAGCCATATACGGCCGGTAGAGATCCGTCTATGTCGGTTTCGCCAATACGGACTATATATTTGAATTCCTCGGCCAGACTTCGCCACCCGAAGGGTTCAGGTCCAGTGAAGTTATATATAAACTTCGGGATGGATGCACGGCATTGGGATGAGCGTGACCACCGGCACTGAAAGGTGAGGAAAGGGCTACCAGGGTGACCTAAGAAACTTTTATCCTAGTATTGTTTCCTCGAAAATGGCGGCTCCCCGGAGAGAGGGCCTCAGACGGGCCCACTGTGAACCGGGGTCACTCTGTACCCTGGGACAAGATCTATCGGTAGAGCTCTGTGATCCTTAGGGCTATGGCTCTCAAGGCCTTGGCTCTATGCGAAATCTTGTTCTTGACCTCGTCTCCTAGCTCCGCAAACGTTCTATCGTATCCCTCTGGAACAAAAATGGGGTCGAAACCAAAACCCTTGGTACCCTTAGGCATATGAGCTATTTTTCCGTAAACTCTGCCCGTACTAACTTCAACTCTGTCATCAGTACAGAGGCAAGCCACAGCTGCTTCGAAATGCGCTTTTCGATTTTCTACATCTTTCAATAGCTTTAAAACACCTTCTAGACCTATCGTATCATAAACATAATGCGAAAAAGGTCCGGGGAATCCTCTTAGTGCTTCTATGAAGAGGCCACTGTCCTCTATTAACAAGGGTCTTTGGAGTATTTTATCCTTTATGTATTCGGCAGCAAACTTCACCACCTCTATCAATGATGGTGATTGAATCTCGACCTTTTCACCTTTAATCGGCTCAACTTCTATACCATACCCGCCTAGGATCTTCCTGGCCTCCATTAATTTGTGATAGTTTGAAGTCAAGAAGTAGACTTTCACCATACCGTTTTCCTCCTCTCTCTGACATACCTCCCCATAAGCTCTATCTGCTTTACTAGCTCTCTCATCTTATTAGCGTCTCCATACTTAGAATATCCTTCCCAAAAAGCTCTGACCCATTCATCCTTCCCGGGATGTACGCTTAGGAATGACCTTATCATTAAGTGTATATCAATGGCTTTTTCCATATCATCTTCTGTATACCTTGCTAAACCAAAATCGATAATGTATAACTTATTGTCTTTCACAAGTATGTTTGCCGTAGTATAGTCCCAATGTGCTACATTTACATTGTGAAGCATAGCTAAGAGAGATCCTGCCTCCCTCAAATACTCCTTCTTCAGTACTTCATATAGGGGTTTACCCTCTATAAATTCCATAATTATTTTCATATTACTGAAATCCGCATCATAAAGTTTGGGTACGCTCACACCCCCTTCAAGTGCTCTAAGCATAGTCCTAGCTTCATTCCTAGTCCTCTCTTCTCTAATGTAGAGGTCTATCTTGGGATGTCTATAGGGCTTGGGCATCCTTACTTTCATTATAGCCTTACAATCCCAGTACTCAACAAGGTATATCTCGGCTTCAGCTCCTTTGGCTATCAGCTTCACTTTTTCATACCCCCGAGTATACAACATAGGTCTTGAAAATTGAGAGTATTTCCAAGTATCGATATATCTGAGGGAAGAGCAGTAAAGAGGATTAGAGGTGTTAAGGGCACAGGACTGGACCTCGGAGATCCTATTAAATGGGCTGAGTTCTGGGCTGATGAAGGGGCTAAAGGAATACATATAGTAGACCTAGATGGTGCAGAAGCCGGTAAGCCGACAAATGTTGAAGTAATAAACAAGGTAATTGACGTAGCTAAAGATAGGGGATTGTGGGTTCAAGTAGCGGGTGGACTCAGAAAATTAGAATACCTAAAACTCTATCCGAGAGCGGATGCATACGTGATAGGAAGTAGGGCACACAAAGATCCGAACTTTATTGATAAAGCCTCGGACGAAGTTGGACCGGAGAGAGTGATAGTTGCAATAGACTTGAAAGGAGGTAAAGTGAGCGTTGAGGGGTGGAAAGAAGAAATACCAGCTGGATTGAAAGAAGCGTTAGATAAATTTGAAGGACATAATTTCAAAGGCTTTATGTATACCTATGTTGATACGGAGGGCACCATGAAAGGGCCGGATATTGAAGGTATCAAATATATCAGAAGTAGATTCCCCGGCAAACTTATCGAGTATGCGGGCGGGATAGGAAGTGAAGATGATGTAAGGGCTGCGTGGTCTGCTGGAGCAGATGTTGTTATTATAGGCATGGCACTTTACACTGGCAAAATAAGACTTAAGGATTTGTTGTGATAGTCATGTCGGGCTTCTGGCCCAATAAAAGAGAAATTGCTGTATACGTTTTACTTAGAGAGAATTTCGGAAAAGAGAAGTTTAATTTAGGAAATGCCCTCGACGTACTTGCTACATATTACCCAAAGAAAGCATCCATGAATATTTTGAAACGATTAGTAAAGCTTGGTCTTTTAGAAAAGGTTGGACCCTACGAATATAGGACTAGAGATTTATGGGAATATATCAAGGAAAGGAGTTATGAGTACCTAGAGGCCAGGAGGAGGCGTCACTCCTCTTCTTCGTAGATCTCGATTATCACGCGCGCCTTGACCTTGTCTTTGCTAAATGGCGGTATACTCTTTCCTAAGTCTATGGCTATAGATATAGGGCGATTTAAGTGATCTTTAATGCGGACATCGGCGAAGTAATGAGGCTCGGGTGGCTTTTCTAAAGTGTCCATGATCTTGTCCACGAGTTTTGAAAGGGCCATTTGAAACGAGAGAGGCGAGGCCAGGTCGTCGGGGCCGAGTTCCAGAACCATCGGAGGAACGTCGAGGCGGCCTATTTTGGCCTCGCCACTTATCTCAACAACCTTTTTGGTCATGCCACTTCCCGGAAATCGTGTGGGAGAATGCCTAAAAAGTATCTTCTTACTGTTGTTGCTTTACCTTCTCGATCACTATGTCTATGGTGCTGATCCTGCTTTGTCTGCCGTCAGCGCTGGTCACAGTTTGGCTACCGATCCTGATCTCGGCTACCCTTATCTGGCCGGGCAGGAACCTATTCCTCACTATCTCAACGGTGTCAACCGCCTTGCTAATGGCCCTACCCCTGGCCTTTATCTCTATCCTATCTACACCTTGGTTGAGTAGAGTCAGAGTGGCTAGGACGTAGTTCATGACGGGCTTCTTACCGATCCTTACCTCGTTGCTTTGGGGTACCTGGCTCACGCCTCTTCACCGTTTTGCGGTCCTCTTGTTCAGTTTAAAAATATTCCCTATTCCCGAATTCCTTACGTATAACTCTCTTTAGCTCATTGAGGGACAGCACTGGATATGAAAGCCAATTGCATTGCCTTGCACAGAAAGCCTTGTCAGCATGTGAAGCTAGGTTCCCCTTATCCAAAGGTACTGAAAATACCACGTTATCAAAGTTTGATATAACCTTTGCGAAGGCTGTTGACATTTTTTGATAGTCTGATACTAATACGTAAACATTTCCTTGATTATATAGAAGTCCTCCTCTCTGTACATCTTCTTTTATCGCACTTGTTACACCTTTGCAAGCATAATAGCATGCCTTACATCCACTACAAAGCTGTGGTATAGCTCTAGGTCCTCCATGGGGGGTCCAAACTAGCGCTCTGTCTATACATGAAGCAAAACAAGAAGCACATCTTATGCATTCTTCATCATTTACTCTAGGGTAGAATAATTTTATTTCTTTCACAAGCTTCCCAGAAAAGTTTTGTGGATATGTATCTGTAACATAAATGGCTTGTACATTTATCTCTTTTATCAAAATCATCAATTCATCAAAATTCAATCCTACAATGCCTATCTTCATTGTCCAATCACCTCCAACGTTTCTACTACTTTTTCTATTTCATTAAAGGATAATACTTGATCATTCTTACCTAGTACCAAGTTTGCGTTAGGATCATTATACCCATCAATCCTAATATTAAAAGCCCAAGGCATTGGGTGCCATCCTTCTTCTATAATCCAAGTGTTCTCATCATTAGCTAATCTCTTAGCTATATCTCTTACATGTCGAACAAAAACGTAACGATTTATCCATGGAGCATAATCATACTCAACTACGGGTATCCCTTCAGATACGTAAACTCTAATTTCACCACTCTTCACAACGCGGAAGTCTATGGCATCCATTGGGCATGAATAGTAGCAAGCTGGACAACCTTCACACAAGTTCCAGTTGATTTTAAGATCCTTACTTATGGCACCCTTCTGACAAGCCTTTAAACACTCCTCACAACCATTACACTTGTCTAAATTTATCGTAGCCTTTTTGGAATCATAGACTTCCTCGAAACTTAATGTTTCATCCACCTTCAGTCCGGACCGTCCAATCATGACTAGTACTGGCTTCTTATGCATCAATTTAGCTATTTTTATCATTACTTCTTTTCTTGGTCCATCTCCGTAAATGACTACATACTTCAAAACTCCCACCTTTAGATATCAATATGTATAAACTAACGCCTAGAATAGCTCCGAGTACATTCGCCAATAAGTCATGCACATCAAAGGTTCTCCAAGGGATAAATGCTTGGACGCTTTCGTCTATCATACCTAATGGAACTACGATAAAAAGAGCGTCGAGCAGGGAAAGAGAGGCTGATGCTAAAAGACCTTCTAGAGTGTATGCAAGCATATGCCTAAAGCTCATTCCAGGATCAAAAGAGAACAATTGACCGCCCATTACAGATGCCGTTTTTACCACTACGCTCCATGGCGCGATAGTACTATAATACACCAAGATCAATGTGTAGATAGCTAAGATTGATTTCAATAATACCTTGTACTTCATGGCTAGTGCACCGTCACGCTTTTTGCTAAATTTCTAGGCTTATCTGGATCCAAACCTCTCTTTATTGCTAGGTAGTACGAAAGCAGTTGACCCGGTGGCGTTACTGCGAATGGTACAATCTCCCAACTTACTTTAGGAATGGGGATGTCCTTTTCCGGAGCAATCCAATAGACCTCACTACCTCTCGAAGAAAACTCTTCGTCCGCTACCTCAAGTTTGTCTTCATCCTCTGGTGTCCAAGCGATTAATACTGGAAAGCCTTTCTCTGCTAAAGATATTGGTCCATGTTTTGCTTCACCAGCGGGGTATGCTTCAGCGTGGATATATGATATTTCCTTGATCTTCAATGCTATTTCCATTGCAACAAAATTGGATATACCAGTTCCTAGAACATACATATCTCTTTTTTGATAAAGTTTATTGGCTAAGGCCTTGGCATATCCAGCACTCATCTCCAAGCTTTCTTTCACGACCTCGGGTAGAGGCCTTAGTGTCTCCTCTAAATCCATCCCAACCTTGGCATAAGTCAACGCATAGAGTATAGTAAGCTGTGCCAAGAAAGTCTTCGTCGCTGCGACGCCTATTTCGGGACCAGCTCTCAGTCGGAGAGATATGTCTGACTCTCTATCTAGTGTAGATCCCAGTACGTTCACAACACCTATTATTTTAGCACCGTTTTTCTTAGCTAATCTCACGGCCTTCAAAGTATCATACGTTTCGCCACTTTGGCTCACTGCTATCACGGTGCCTCTTAACAAGTTCTTATAGTGTGGGGCTTCACTTGCGTCCAACGTTATTATGTATTTTCCAGTGTGTTTCATATATAGGTACGAGAATATTAATGATGCATGATAGGATGTGCCTGCCGCAACCGCAACTACGTGTTCATCCATCATCTCAGCTGCTTTGAATATGTTGTCATCAGAGAGGATTCCTACCAGAGTTTCCTTGATCGCAGTAGGACCTTCATATATTTCTTTAAGCATGAAATGTTCGTACTGCCCTTTCATGGCTTGTTGTGGTGTCCATGAGGGTTTGAAGAAGCTCAATTCCCTTCTGTTCTTTCCGGTAACAAAGTAATCGTCCTCCGTAATCCAACCGTACTCACCGTCTTCAATCACGGCCACCTCTTCGGCCGAACCTAACAAACTGACCATATCGCTAGAGAGGAAATAGCCCTTGCTGCCTCTTCCTATGACTAGAGGGCTTTCTTTCCGCGCAAAAAAGATTTTGGTCGGATCCTTAGACGTTATCATCACTATTGCATAGTACCCTTTCAAACTTCTTATGGTTTTTTCAAAAGCTTCAAACGGAGGCATACTCTTCAAATATTCTTCAAAGAGATGGGCTATTACCTCAGTATCTGTGTCGCTAACAAACTTATGTCCAGATTCTTCCAATTTCTCTTTTAGTTCTCTAAAATTAGAGATTATTCCGTTATGAACTACTGCAACCTCATTTTTACAATCAGTATGGGGGTGTGCATTTATGTCACTGGGTATACCATGAGTGGCCCATCTGGTATGAGCTATACCTATAGGAGCTCTTACCCTCACATTTCTTAGAATCTTAGCTAAGCTCTCCACTTTTCCTTTCTTTTTCCAAATAATTATTCTTCTGTTTACTTCGTCATAAACGCCTATGCCAGCTGAATCGTAGCCTCTATACTCCAAGGCCTTTAAGAACTCCAAGAGTAATGGTATCATCTCCATTCTAAACTTGCTCCTCAATGCAGCGGCTGCTATTCCACACAAACGTCACTTCCCATCGCTTAGAGTTCTAGGTGGATATGAAGGTTAAATCTACGCACAAAAAAGTTTTAAAGGTATTTAGAATCACGGCCACGGAAGGTGCCGCGGTAGTATAGCCTGGCCTAGTATGCGGGCCTGTCGAGCCCGTGACCCGGGTTCAAATCCCGGCCGCGGCGCCACACTTCCTTTTAAGGTTCCTAAAACCTCTCCACACTGGGTAGAGACAATGCCCGTTGAGGCCTTAGTGTTTATGACAGTGGAACCCAACGCCGTGACCGAAATACCGCAGAAGCTAAAACAGATAAAAGGTGTAAAGGAGATATATGAGGTAACCGGAAATTATGACTTCGTAATTAAGTTAGAGGGCGAAAACTATACAGAAATAGCGAAGATATTGAGGGAACAAATACTAAAGATACCGGGCGTTATAAGAACTACTACGTCATTCATTGTAGCAAAACACTTGTGAAGTTACTTAAAACGCCATTCAGTTTCAGAGCTTCTATCCAACAGTGCAACTCCCAATTTATCTAACTCATTTCTTATCATATCGGCTAAATCCCACATCTTCCTTTTCCTTAATTCCTTCCGTACCTCGACCAACAATTCAATGAAGCTCTCTACGTCCTTAGTTCTTTGAGGAGGAAATAGCACTTCAAACACACGATCAATTTCTCTTAAGGCTTGAAGCACTATTAATGCCGTTTCGTAGCTTTCTCCTTCCAAAGCTTCATTACCTAACCTTAAAAGTCCATGTACGGCTGCCCAAGCCTTAGGAGTGTTGAAATCGTTGTCCATAGCTTCGTGGAAGCTGTTCCTTAGGCTATATGCCTTATAAATTTTGTTAATTTCATCATCGCTAAGAGAACCTTTGGGGCTCCCCTTTTCTACTTCTTTAAGAAGTGCATCTACAGTTATCCTTATTCTCTCCAAAGCCTTCTTCGCTTCATCAAGAGCATTCCATGAAAACTCCATCTCGGAACGGTAATGACTGGTACTTAGCCAGTATCTGATTACATCCACATCATACTTCTTCATCAGTTCTATAAGAGGTACTATGTTGCCTAAGCTCTTGCTCATTTTCTCACCTTTCATTGTCATATAACCACTATGAAGCCAATACTTTACCCATGGTCTTACACCAAAACGCGCTTCACTCTGTGCTATCTCATTTTCATGATGAGGAAATATTAGATCCCTAGCCCCACCATGTATATCAAATTGTTTACCCAGATACTTTGAGCTCATTGTTGAACACTCTATGTGCCATCCCGGCCTGCCTTTGCACCAAGGACTGTCCCACCAGGGCTCTCCCGGCTTAGCACACTTCCATAGAGCGAAGTCGTAAGGATTTTTCTTATCCTTAACGAAGGTTTCTTGACTCCACATCTTTTTGTCCTTAATACCAGACAGTTGGCCATAGTAAGGGTATTTATCAACATCAAAGTATACCCCCGAATTAGTAACGTATGCATATCCCTTCTCTATTAGATCTTGGATGAACTCTATTATGTCGTCTATATGTTCGGTGACGCGAGGATTTATATTAGGCATGACTTTAAGTTTAGCCATGAGGTCAAAGTATTCTGCCGTATACTTATCAGCTATATCCTTCCAGCTAACCCCCTCTTCTTTTGCTCTGTTTATTATCTTATCATCGATGTCAGTTATATTTTGTACGTGTATGACAAAATATCCCTTTATCATTAAGTATTTCTTTATGATGTCAAATGCTACCCAAGTTCTAGCATGACCTACATGAGAATGATCGTAGACGGTTGGTCCGCAAACGTACATGCGGACTAAAGGGGGTTCTAAGGGCTTGAAAGGTTCTAATCTTCGACTCAAGGTGTTAAATACCTTAAGCATCGCTCATACCGCGCTGTTGATGTGGCTGAGGCTTTTATGATCTGATCGTCATATATCCTTGTCGTGTCTTCAGAACCCCTTGTCCCGTCTTTATTCTCTGGCGCCGGGGGCGGGATTCGAACCCGCGCGGGGAAGGACCCCCAGTGGGTCTCGAGCCCACCCCCTTAGGCCGCTCGGGCACCCCGGCGGTAGGGATTTCCTCGTTAAGGGTTATGAAATTTACAGCTCGTCGGGGTAGTATAAATAAAGTTCGCAGATGAAATGACCTTGAACGAAGGGATTCATCTTACATATGGCTACATAACCGCCTTCGCTTCCTAGACCTAAGAGCATTCTTGATACTTCATAATCGCATATACGGACGGTTACCTCTTTTTCCAAGTTTAGTGCTCTTTTTATTACTCTGCCATAAAATTTTAACATATCACATGAATCCGCTATGGCTTCGGGAACATCTATTCCCTCTTCTGTCACTGACGAGTATATGGGACCTCCTTCTTCTTCTATTCCATCTTCTGAAAAGTAGAATTCTGTATAGTCTATTAGTTCAGGCAATGCCCCTTCCAATGCCAATGAGTTAGAAGGGGGAATTAGTCTATTGGTTCCGAGAGCAATATTACCTCTATCTCGTCACCTTCATCATAGCCAGTTTCGCCTCTAAGACCCGCAATGAAGATCGCATTTCCTTTTATTAGTGATGATATCACACCTGATCCAGTAAGCCTCAGAGGTTCAGCACAGTACCCTTCACTACATCTAAATACTTTCATTCTATAGAGGTGGACCATGTTGGGTTGTACCGGTAACCTTCTAGTTAGCTTCACCTTAAGTCTCGGTTTTGGGGGTTCTCTCAATCCCCAAGCTCTCTTAAAGATCTCCCACACTACTGCTTCTAATTCACTTAGCGCTGCTACGGGGTATCCAGACAAGCTAATCAAAAATTTTCCTTCTTTGAATCCCAATCCTAATGGACGACCGGGAGTCAGTGCTACACCATGTACAAATTCCTCTGGTTCTAGGCTCAAGATTGCTTCAACACTATAATCTTTTTTGCCTACAGAAGAACCTCCAGTTGTTATTATTATGTCGTGGTTCTTTAGAGCCTTCTCGTAATACTCTCTTATCCTTTCTTTATCATCGGGTATTATACCAAAGTAGTTCGGCTCCACGCCGAGTTTCTCCTTGAGGAACGTATATACAAGCCATGCGGTAGTATTCCTCACACCTCCGCTTTCCCAAGGTTCTACCAGCTCTGAGCCCGTAGCCGCTATAGCTATTTTGGGTTGTATAACTCTTACCTTAGTTATACCTTGTGATAACAAAGCAGCAATGTGCCAAGGTCTGATAAATTCTCCTTTCCTCAATATTATATCTCCTTTGCTTAAGTCTTCTCCTACCCTAGCTATCGCATTTCCCGGTGGATATGGTCTAAAGATCATTACCTTGTTACCTTCAACCTTTACGCCCTCTATAGGGATTACAGTATCGCATCCTTTGGGTATAGGAGAACCCGTACTTACTGGAATAGCACCAGTTTCACATGATTCAGATATTTCCAATACTACAGGAGATGTCTCAGAAGCATCAATTATGTTTTCACTACTAACAGCAAAACCATCCAAGACAGCCTTGGGCACTGGAGGTACATCTTCTATAGCACGGACTTCTTCTACAGAGTAGTTGCCTATGGACTCCATGACTTTTTTAGAGACGATTGAAGGTGTAGGCAGAAGTCTCGAAAAGCGGTCTATTACCGTGCTAACGGGTGTTAGTTCCTTTAGTGGTCGTCCCAAGCTCTCATCCGTGTGATGGTGGGCCCGGGGGGATTTGAACCCCCGGCCTCCCGGTTATCAGCCGGGCGCTCTGCCGGGCTAAGCTACGGGCCCGTGGGCGACACCATGTAAACTCTTATAAGTTTTGCGAACAATATAAATGATGACCGTGACGATCGCTGGGGTTGGCTGATAGGATGATGAAGAAAAGCCGAACCGAGTTCAGGCAGTTGGTGAAGGTTGAAAGATCCAAGTCTAGGAGCGGCAAACATAGGCACGCAAGATTAGCGTTCATAATGGATCATAATGCCAAAGTAGTTAAGGTCATAGAACCTACACGAGAGAACACACAAGAGAAGGTGTATAAGGAGGGCTTAGCTGAAGTAAAAGAGGTTAGATACACACCATCACAAGTCCTCGTAATACTGGACTTAACAGCAAACGCCAAGGGTAAAGTAGAAGGCTTCGCTGAAGTTTACGATAGAGGGGAAATGGTTTATAGAGCTGTATACAGGAAGCTAAAACTAAGGGGATCAAAGGGTGACCCTAGCTACTCAATTTTCGTGGAGAACCTCTTTAAGCACTTAAAGCTTAAAGTGAAAAGGGTTAATCCCGATGCCCACCTTGGGAATAGACGTAGGAACGAGGGGAATACGTATTAGCTTGCTAGAGAACAACGAGTTCATACTAGAGATGGAAGTTAAGAAGGATGAAACCAGTGAAGCCCTAAGACTCTATTCTGGTATAGGAATAGACACCGTCTGTATAGCGGGAGGATACCAATGGAAAGAGTTGAATAATGAAGAAACATTAAGCAATGAAGTAGTAGCTTTTGGTAGCAATGGGGAGACTCACGGCTTAAGGAGACTCATTAGGGAATCGATAGCTCTATTCAAAAAAGTAAAGCTCCTTCCCTCAGGGGGTGCAAGTGGTGCGTTGCTTAATAGCTTCTTGATCAACTCCTTGGATACGGGGACACCGGATAAAGTTGCGAAAGCAAACTATGTCTACTGGCTCCATGGACTAAACACGTTTACATTAATTGATAAGGGAATGTTTGTATCAATCTTATATATCGACGATGGTAAGATAGTCAATTTCATTAGTGCTACTAGAGGAATGCCCAGCCCCATGTCACCGGGCCTAGTCGACCTGGAGTTGTTAACTGTCTATGATTGGCCAAAAAGTAAGCATGACATCTGGAAAGCTGGAGTTAGTTCAGAAGTAACAGAAGCGTGGATAGATTTCTTCGAGCCTACGTTTATTGGTAAGAAAGTAGTATGTCCCGGTACGCTTTGTAATAAGTTCTCCGCATCAAGAGGTGCCGCACTCTGGTGTAATGGATACAAGCTAAAGCTCATGTTCTCTGATAACTATGAGAGACATATGACCTTCATGGGACGAAAAGCGAGAGTATAGCTCTAGCAGAGTGTAACTTATTCTCAGCTTGATCCCAGACCACGCTATTAGGCGATTCCAAGATTTCCTCAACTATTTCTTCACCTCTTTTGGCTGGCAAGCAATGCATTATTATAAAGTCCTTGTTACCAATACATTTTAACAGTTCTTCGTTAACTTGATAAGGCATTAGATCTTGTATTCTTTTCTCAGCTTCTTTTTCGAAACCCATACTAACCCACACATCAGTATAGATTACATCAGCACCACCAATTCCTTTACAAGGATCGTATTCTATTGTGAAGCTGCCCCCAGTCTTGCGGGCTCTATCTTCGGCCGAAGCTATAACTATATCCATTGGTTCATAGCCAGGGGCTGTTACGATTTTAACGTGAGCGCCTAAGCTGGTGGAAGCCAACACCAAGCTATGGGCCACATTATCTCTACCATCTCCTATGAAGACTACTTTCTTTCCTCTAACCTCTCCTAACTTTTCTTCAATGGTTGCAACGTCTGCTATAGCTTGGGTTGGGTGAAATAGATCGCTTAGTGCGTTAATTATTGGCTTTTCACTATACTTAGCCATTTCTATCAAGGTTTCATGCTTTAATACTCTAGCAACGACAGCGTCAACGTATCTGCTTAGGACACGGGCAGTATCCTTTATGGGCTCGCCTCGAGAGAGTTGAGAATCTTTCTTCGAAATATAGACAGAGTATGCACCGAGCTGATAAGCTGCAACTTCAAAGGAGGTCCTAGTTCTAGTGCTCGGCTTCTCAAATAATAAAGCAATGCTTCTCCCCTTTAACGTATCCCACATCCTCTTACCCGTTAAGTACTCTAGCTTACTTTTTAATGTCTCCTTAACCATAATGTTTATTTCATTAACATCGAAGTCTAGTAACGTCAACAAGTCCTTGCCTTTGAACAATTTTTCGGTCCCTCGAATACTGAGATACTTCAAGTTCTTCAAACTTTCGCCAATTGCCTCTCTGAGGGCTAAGTGCTCTGTCTTGTTAATTATCAATTACTTAATCGACTTGTACAGGTGTTCTGGGGTGTATATCTGGGATTATGAGAATGGTATTATAATTAACACGGAAACGGGGGAGGTTGTTGGTCAGATATATGACTATAGCACCCAAAATGAGAAAAAACCATACATAGGCACTACCAGCTTCGGTATGGCAAATAAGGCTAACAAAAGCGCAAGGATATCCAAGAAGTTGAAGCTAAAGGGATTGAAGGATGAAAGAGGTACATTCGTCTCATATAAGCTAGGTCTAAGCAAAAAGAGCGTAAAGAGCTTGAAAAAAGATGTTAAGTACGATATTCCAGAAGATATAAAAGACTTAGTCATCAGAATATTAAAGTATATCGAGATGGACCCAGTACTCTCTTCCAGGACTGAGAGAGTTAAGCTCGCCTTGGCAATCATTTTAGCTTACAGGCTAAAAGGAAGGGAAAGGGTTCCCGAGTACATTAAAACAAACAAACACATAAGAAAACTTGTGGTAGTGGCTAGTCGTCTCCTATTGTCTATCACATGCGACCTC
>JALWJF010000011.1 GCA_027081755.1 Desulfurococcales archaeon
CAATCCTCATAGAGATACTTCTTTTCAGATGTCTAGGTATAGACTTGATCTGTTTCTCAAGCCACAGGGCCCACCAGTCACCCCTACCCTTCCTTTAATCCCATACAAGGTAAAAGACAAACAGAGCAAACGTAGCAACAGAGATCCCCAATCCAAGCTCAAATCAGTCCTGAAAAACATATCTGATAACAATAGCTAAGTTGTCAATAACATTAATTCAGGAACCATAAATAACACTGTAAACAGGAACAGATCTAACGATCTCAACAGTTCTAGCATCTTGATAGACCTTAACATCCCAAAGGAGAATTGAACACTAATAATCATGCGAAGCTAGCACTGCCACCAAGTTCAATTATTAGTATTCACTTTATCTTCAACTTCCTCATATGACGTATTGCGCTTAGCACAAGAGATCGTATATCAAAGAGAACAATTAAAACTATGATATTTATAAAAAACATCATCCACTCATAAGGAGTCACCATTTTTCGAATGTCGCTTACCACGAAGTTTCCATAACTAATATTTCCAAATCCCTGAAGAACGTACATACAAGGCAAGTTTAAGACTCCTTTATGCTTTGTCGCCATTAAGCCGTAGAGTTCGGGGAGAACAAGTATATTGTATCTTTTTACTGCTTTATTAATGCTACATATGTAATAACGGTAAAATATACCACCACTATTACACTTTACATAATTCATGCTTGAAGTGGTCGTTAAAAGTTTGTCTATAAAATTGAATCGAGAGCAGTTAGTGCAGTTAACGTTCACAAGATGGTGATCTATATCTACTCTGATTATTAACTTATTTTTAATGAGATTATCCAAATAATTATAATAGTGTATTAGTTTGTTTCGACTCACTATAAGTATTAGGTTGATCATGTTGAAACCATTAAGATTTATTATCTTGAGTTTATGCCAACCCCTGCAAAGATGTAATGGTCCTAACTTGGTAACTTTAAGATAACTATGCTTTGATGATGCGTCTTGTGTTATTATTGTGTAAGTTTTATTGTCTATTTTGATAAGGATTTTACCCTTTTGGGGTGTTACTAAGTGCCTAATAAGAAATGCGTAATCGTCGTCTTTATCTATGTGGAACTTTATAGAGATATTCGCACCCCTAGCCTTAGTCCATATGAAGCCGTAATGCGGGTTATATCCATATTCCCATGTATATGGTGCTGGAAACCAGTCAAAGTATGGGAAGACTCCATGAAAAGCATAGGTTGAATATGCTGGACTCCATTGATGCAGAGGGTCGTAATTATAAGCATATCTTGATGGTATCAATAAAATATCGTATTCTTTATTTAACATAATATAAGAAAAGAGTAAATCTATCAAACTTTTACGGCTCATAAACACTATTGCCTTAGCATTTTTTAGAACGTAGTTAATGTCGTAGTTCCATGAATCATCAAATATAGGGACAAAAGGAATAAA
This sequence comes from Desulfurococcales archaeon, assembly GCA_027081755.1. Taxonomy (GTDB): domain Archaea; phylum Thermoproteota; class Thermoprotei_A; order Sulfolobales; family Ignicoccaceae; genus Ignicoccus. The sequence continues at coordinate 1,455 of JALWJF010000011.1, forward strand.
GGTTATGTTTACTCTTGAGGTGATATTTTTCAATAATTCCATATAAGTCTCGAGTCCCCCTACGACGAGTACATAGTCAGTTAATGAGACAATATTTCTTATATTACAGGCCTTAACCTTGAATATGTAGAAGGGCCCAATTTTCCTTAAAAAAGAGAAGTAAGTAGTACTGTTAAGAATTCTAACTGCCCTGTCAGGACCATTAATAGTATTCACTATCAAGTATTTAAAGCCATATAGACACAATATAGCACGCACTGCGAAAAGATCTTTGCTATATATCTTTTCACGTAAGTATTCATAGATGAAATTAGCAATTGTTCCATCTGCACGCCAATAGGGTTTAACAGGATAGATATACTTTATTAAGTAACCTCCTGGCTTAGAACCGTGATAAATCATTATCTTTAGAGACGTTGATACGTCACCATGTATAGATTCCAAGAACTCGTCGTAATACTTTGCCTCATCTATGGCCTTAATATTAAAGATTAATGCACGGCCACCGATAGGAGTGATCCATGAAATAATAATCATTATGACTAATATCAAAGAGATTGCACTAAGTAGTTTTCTCCTTAAACTCTTCCTCTTTCCAATAGCAAGTGTAAATACTAAGAAAAGAGATATTGTGATTGAAGAGAGTATATGTATGAAATCATCTATAAACCTTGGTGCACGAAAGAGTAAGAAGAAGTATTTGATTAATGGAATAATATTTTCAAGTTTAAAAATGAAGCTATTAAATGCTATTTTTACAATTGAGGGTGTAGCAGGAAAACTCGGAGAACAGAACAACGCTATCAATACTATAAAGAACCCTAGCATAATGAGGAGGAATCTAAGTATAGATCGTTCTTTTCTTGTGTTAATAGTACTCAAAATGAGCAGAGATCCAATTATTAAAGAGGGTATCACAAGCAGTCCTCTAAGGAAGCCCAGCTTTAGTTTGTAGAAGGGGTAGAGAAAAGCTGGCATAGATAGGAATGCTGTTAGATAAGTAGACCATGTATATAGAAATGCTCCTTTTACATAAGCTATTCCAGAACCAATTGGTAAGGTGCGCATAAAGACATCATTATATACTCTGGGAGCTGAGAATAGCAAAGTCAATAATAAGAGTATTAAGGGTGACATTAAGACTTTAAATAGTGCATTCTTTAACTTAAGCTTCAATGTAAACGTCAGCGAGATAATCAGCATTTCCGTCAAAAGTATAGAATGTATAATCAAACGGGGATCATATGTTATTAAGTACCCTAGAGCCAAGATGGCCGAATACATGACAGAATACTTAAAGAACTCCTTTTTAGATGGGGCATCTACAAGATTAACTCCAAGTAATAGTAGCAATGGAAGTAAAGCTTTAAGCATTAAGAAAGAAGGACCTACATCAACTATGAGCATTCTGGGAAAAAATACGTAGATTAAACCTCCTACTGCCGCTGATAAACACTCTAATCTCGAATTAGCACTAGGTTTAATTACTTTAACGATTCTGGTCAAGAACAAGTAAATTGTTATAGCTGAAAAAAGCGTTAATAAAAAGTAATATAATATAACCTCTGCAACAAGGGGTTTATTAAATATTTTAAGAATAAACGAAAGAAATGTAAATATATAGGCAGGGCTTTCGGTGGAGGCCACGTACAGGTAGCCTTTTCCGCTTAAAGCTTCATACAATGTCTTATGAGAAACAAAAAGTAATAACAAAGTAGTAGTTGTTACGTACATTAGAAAATACTTATTCTTTATTGCGCTTTCCTCCCTCACGCTGCATCTCCTCGATCATTTTATGGCTATAGCGAGAAGATCGTTCGAAACCACCTTAGGTGGGTTTATTCCATTTAACAAATACATTAGACGTATTATTTGCCACGTGATATGTATGATTATTGTTCCAATAATTTTCAGAATCCTCTTTGTAAATCTATGATCGTAACGACCATAAGTCTTCACATTACTAACGATCACCCTACCAAACCCAGCTGCTTTAAGTAGTTGTATGGTGCTTGTTTCGGTAAAAGCGCCAATCTTATGTGTTAAATCGCTATAGATCATATGCGTAGCAATGGGATTAGAGGCATTTGGTACTAACAATATTAATCTTCCGTTCTTTGGTAGCTTCATATGACAAATTCTGCATAATTTTAATGCTTCATCCAAATTGAAATGTTCGAGAAGATTAAACATTAGTATAACATCAAAAGTTTTGTCAACATTTTCAAGATATTCAATTACGTCAGCGCAAAGGCAGTTAACACCCTTTGCTCTACATATTTCCACTTGTTTACAATCTATGTCGACACCTAAAACATTCCTGTATCCCATCTTATTTAACGCATAAACCTCATGTCCAAGTCCACAGCCGAGAACCAGTATCTGAGCATCGGAGTTGTGCGGTAGGAATCTCTTAATGTGATCCAGCATCCAATAATACTTTGTCAAGTACTCCTCTTCAAGCTTCTCCAATCTATGCATAAAATGTGCTCTCGTCTCAAAATATTTGCTGAGTAGCTCTTTAGATACCATACTTAGACACCTTCTTATAAATGCTTAAAATCTTGTCTACATGATCATCCCAATCAAACCGTCTAGCTCTTTGAAGACCTCTTTTAATCATTTCTTTCCGTAAACTACTATCCTTTAATAGGTTAAGTATGTTTTCAGCAAAGCATTCATAGTCATGGGGATCACAGAGAATAGCCGCATCCCCTGCAATCTCAGGCACAGCCATTACATTAGATGCCACTACGGGACATCCAGATGCCATCCCTTCAACTAAGGGGAAGCAAAAGGTCTCGTGTAGAGACGGGTGTAGAAGGACTTCAGCACCATTATATAATGCTGAAAGATCATCTTGTGGAAGCCATTCTAATATCTTTATGTATCCTTGTAGCCCAAATTTATTAATCATTTTGACTACATGAGTGTTATTCCATTTTGAACCCACGATCACTAATTGTATCTCTTCATCTATCCTTCTCTTAATATTAGAAAATATTTTTATAGTAGCGTTGGGGTTTTTGGCCTTACTGAAATTACTAACATGAAGTATGTATTTCGTTTTAATCCCGTATTTTACTTTCACTTTATGAACAATATCCTTATCTAATGGTTTGAAAACATCATGATTTATAGGTAAATAAATTACTTCTACTTTAGGCTTAGGTACATTGAGCTTATTGATAAGTACGTTGCGAACATATTTACTCACAGCTATGAAGTGTGTGATGTGTTTTGCTACCTGTTTTTCGAGCCTCATCTTTACTGTGCGAAGTATGAGTGGTGTGTAATCGTCTAGGTGTGGAGTGTCCCAGTGTATAGTTCCATGCACTGTGGCTATTGAGAGGGTCTTGAGCTTTATTATGGTAGGCCACCATGACCATGGTATTGCGTTAAAGTGTATTAAGTCTAGATCAAGTCTTTCTATTTCCTTCTCTCTTAAGTAAGGAAATCTAGAGATTAACACTTCTTCTGCAAACTTGTATATAGAGTGACTCGATCTTCTATGATGTATAAGTACTATTTCAAGGTTTGTCTTCTTGATTAATTTCCTTATAAGTTCTGCTTGGTATAGGGATGGTGCACTCCTAGGATATTTGTCTATATAGTGAGTGCATATTCCGATCCTCATTATTGATGTCGCCTCTTTATGTTTGAAGTAGAACGTAGGAAAACAACTTCCCTTAAGGCCTTTCGAATTGCCACGCAGCGTGAGATATTGTTTTCTATTGTGAGGTAGGGGACTTGTATTAGAGGCAGGATCTTAGTTCTTGATGGGTGTCCGTAGACGTTTAGAGGGAATAGCTCACTTAGCGGTTCCCCGAAGGCCTCCCCATGGTCTGATGTTACTGCTATTCTTCCTAGTAGTATCTCTGCGAGTTTTTTGATGTGTTGGAGGGCTATGATTAAGTTACATGTGTATGCTTTCATAGCTTCTGATCGTGCTTGGTGCATGTATTCGCATATATTGTCCGGTATGCCTGCACATAGGTATCCCCTTCGTGTTAGGGTTGCTATTATCTTCATTAATGTTGCTAGGTTTTTGTCTTGGTTGCTTCTTATTGCTTTATTCATGAATTCTCTGCCTAGAGCGTTTATGTGGCGGAATCTCTTGTCTATGTATGGGTAGTGTGGCTGTAGAAACCATATTATCATCCTCTTATCCGAGTATTTGAGGAGGGTTTTCAGTGCTACCATGTATGTGTGCTTTGGCTCTACTGTGCCTAGATCCTCGTTCCAGTACTTCCTCCACACCGGGATGTACCTATAGAATATCCTATGAATTCGATCGCCCAGCACATGGTCTATCACCGGGTTTGCATTGACGAAGACAACGTTTTTGAGTTTCTTAAGAACCTCTGGAGACTCCAAGATGTTTTTACGTATAAATTCCATAGTTGATGATGCAGTTGACTCTATGCACCTGAAACTAGCATTCTCTGGAAAGAAGTGTCGATAAACTTTCTCGAAGATGTCACATCTACATGCATCGAGTATTATAAGGTGATCCCATTCAAGCTCTAAGATGTTTACTCCGCTGGCATTTGGGAATATTATCGATGTTAAGAGGTTCATTAGCTTATTATAGATGCCCATAATCATTAATCCCTCCTTGGGATATGATCTTGAACGCATCGATCACTCCTTTCAGAATACTTGAAATGATCTTACCCTTATCTTTGATATTATGGTCTCTCGCCACGGCTGTAATGTAATATAGTGTTACTGCTAGCGAGGTCATTAATGTTGTTACCCTTTGTAGCATGTTCTTGCTCCACTTCCAGTGGAAGAGTATTCTGTTCCTAGATGCATAATAGGCTCTAAGCAGGCTCTTCAGATGAAGTGAAGACGCCCTACTCAGCTTCGGCAAAGGTATATCGTGCCATACTTTCGCTGATGGTACCACCATCACCTTGAAACCAGACCTTTTTACACGTTGGCAGAAGTCTGCTTCGTCATAATGTATGGGAAATAGATTTGAGTTGAATAAACCAAGCTTTTCAAATACTTCTCTTTTAACCATGAAAGCATTGGGAAAATCATCGGATTCGTACGGCTCTTTGAATAGGCGCCGATTCTTAGTGTTGAACCCTATTAGTTTTGTTATTGTTGTCCAGTAGTTTCTCCTAACACCAGCACACCATATTCTCTTAGGGTCGCTTAGAAAGTACATTATGGGTCCTGCAACCCCCACCTCGGGATGCTTTTCCATGAACTCCACGAGCTCTCTCAGAGCGTTCTTGTCCACAACATTGTCGTCATCGATTATGAATATGTACTTACCATGGGACACGCGGACACCTATGTTTCGTGATTCGGCAAGCAGTTTCTCTTCCTCATTACGTATGACCTTGACTTGCGGAAATAGCTTCTTGATGTATTCATGGGTACCATCAGTAGATGCGTCATCAACGACGATGATCTCTAACTTGTCTTTAGGGTAATCGCTTTCAAGGATAGAGCTTATTAATCGGATTAGCTTTTCTATCCTGTTATGTGTTGGTATTATTATTGATACTAGTGGCTCATCCATGCGTAGCGCCCCTGACAGTTCTTAGGAATGTTTCTGCTGTGTTGTCCCAGTTGAAGCTCTGTGCGTGCCTGTACGTGTTCTCTGCTAGCTTGTTCCTCAGGTTATTGTCTGTTAGTAGCTGTGTTATGGTTTTCGCTAGTTGCTCTATGTCTCCTGGCTCCACGAGGATCCCTGTCTCCATGTGTTTGACCGAGTCTCTTAGCCCGGGAACGTTGTAGGCTATTGCTGGTGTCCTGCATGCTGCTGCCTCCATTATTGTCTGTCCCCATCCTTCCCTTGTTGACGTGTATACGAGTATCTTTGCTTTTGCGAGGAGCTTCTTCTTCTCCTGTTGGGGGATACTGGTTTTGAGCATTGCTTGTTTTAGGTTGAGTCTTTCTGCTAAGTGGATGAGCTTCTGCAGGTATTTTGGATCCGGTCTTCCCGCTATTATGAGCTTTGCGTCTCTGTTTTCTTGCTCTACTATTCTCCATGCTTTCAGGAGGTCTTCTAGCCTCTTGTATGGTGTTATCCTGCCCACATATACGGCGAGGTCGTCCTTGTCTCTGCATAGCATTGTGCAGTCCTTGTAGAGGCTCCAGTCCAGCCCGTTGGGGACAATATGTATTAGGTTCTCTGGGTAGCCTAGCTCTATGAGGTCTTGCCTGGTGCTCGGGGAGACC
>JALWJF010000012.1 GCA_027081755.1 Desulfurococcales archaeon
CCCCCCCCCCGGGCTGGGTCTTCAGCCCGTTACCCCTACCCCTTGCGGGGTTCGGGGTTATCGTTTTCACAAGGATGTTGTATGCACCAAGAACATCTGCATTGACTGCTTTTAGTCCATTTGGCGTTTCTACTAGGAACAGTCCTCGCTTTACTCTTCTCTTTGGCACTACTTTTCCTGTGAATGGATCAGTTGTGCTTGTATATGCTTCATCTACCTCAACGATTTCAATGCCATACTCCCATGCAACGTTTTTGAGTCTCTGTATCATATAATCGTACGACCATACGTTTGTTACGAGGAAGTTTCCTTTATTCTTTGCTATGTTCTTCGGCCTTCCGACTACTATCCTTGCCACTCCCTTAGACCACAACAGATATACCAATTTCCTCACAGCTTTGTTTATGTAGTCCTTGCTTTGCTTCCTCCATTTCCTAAACATTCGTCTTAGTCTCTTTGAGGTATGCAATTCGTACTTAGCAAGAACTGATTGATATTTCGATATCTTTTGTTGCCAATAATATGCTATGGTTTTCAATGGGCGACCATTAACGAGATACGAAGTCCCATCCGAAACATATACAGCAAACAAGTTGTTAATGCCGAGATCAATACCAACAACCAAACTTCCAAGCGGTTTCGCTGGAACTACAAACCAGCTGTCTTTCGGATATCTCTTCTTTTCAGGATAGATTGAGACTATCAAATACCATTTCTTAAGATCTGGATCATAGAACAACTCTGCACGTCCTTGTTTCTTGAAGACCTTAACGGTATGTTGCAAAACGTTGTAAAGAAGTTGCCAAAGCACATCAGAAGGAAGTTATATAACAGCGGAATAAGGAAGACACAAAGATGGATAGAGTGGATAGCAAGGAGAGAAGGGTTGAAAGTCGAATACGTTAAACCAGCTTATACCTCAACTACTTGTCCATACTGTGGGTCAAAACTAAAGAGGGAAAAAGGACGAATAATGTACTACCCGAAATGCGGTTTCAAAGCCGACCGTGATGTGATTGCTGTTCTCAATTTGTGGAAAAAAGAGGGGGGGGGGGGGGGGAGATCTGACCTCCCCGACTGCCCCCTCAATGACCGATGAAGCCTTGAGCCGAGAGGGGAAACCTCCCCGCCTAGGAACCCCCGTCCTAAAGGACGGGGAAGAGGTCAGTTTTAGATAAACTTCTGACAAAATTTACAACTGTAAAGGGATTCGGATCTTGTCATCAGTCTGGATTCTTGCAGATATGGTATGGAGGATCAGAAGAGAACTTGAAAAATTGCATAAGGAGTTGTCGGAGCTTGAAGACAAAATAAAAGTAGACAGCCTCGGATGGCGGATAGAGATAGGAAAGAACGAGGAGGGCAAGACTGTGTATGCAACCCTGGAATTCGACATATTTAAGGAAGAGTGGTATGTGAAAGTATACACATTAGAGTATAGGTGCTGGACCGAAGAAGTCGGAACATACATCCCATATGAGAAAAAGGAGTGCGAAACAATTGAAAACATAATAGCAGAAGGTTATTGGCCCGAAATAAGGGGAAAGCTTCCCGAACAGTACTCAAGTGTTATCGGAAAGCTGATTGAGAAGAAAAGTTCAGAAGTCAGCCCTCTTGCCGTGAAGTATGTGAGGCTACGCAAGAGGTATGAGGAGCTAAGCGAGAAACTAAGGACGTCCGAGCGGGAGCTGAGGCAGGCCCTCAAAGAAGAAATATTAAAGCTCCCAGCTCCAAACGAGGAACTAAGTGAGGAAGAAATCAAATCAATAATTAATAAGGTTACCTTTAGCTACGAGTGGTGGGAACCCCTCACTCTGCTTCTCTATGTTGGTCCAAATAGGGTTGAGATAGCTTTGGAAACAATAGACGTAGATGAAGAAGGGAAAATTGCAGAAATACCAGAGGACGTAAAGGAGATAGCTATCAGACTCTGGTTCAATAAGAAGAAGAGGATGGTAGGTATTGTAGGTCCCAAAATAGGCAGGCCAGTAAGGCTTGGAAGGTTCCCGACTAGGTATGCAAAGTTTGTCAGAGAAGTTGAGGAGAAGATTGAAGACGAGAACTTACGCGTTCTTCTGCTTAAGTGGTGGACAGTTGCAAAGCACGAGTTCGGAAAGGTTGCAGATGTCAGTATTGAGGTATATACGGTTAACGAAGAAGTAGTATATGAGTACTATGTTGAACTCCCAAGTGGTGTAGATGTAACATGGCATTATAACAGAGAATGGGTGCCGATAAGGAAGCTAACCAAGGTTGTTGTATCCGTAAAGAAGTTCGGAGGAGGGGCTGTCGAAATTCCAATGATATATGCTGAAGGACGTCTGTATGAAGAGGAAAGAACCGAGGAAGAACTCTAAGAATTAAAAAAAACATTTTTTATTACGACCCTTTAGGTGAAGAGTCCATTGTGTACCGGTTAGTGACTCTTTGCAACCGCAAATCCTATCCTCGCATACCTACCTTCACACACGGCTAGGGCTATTCCGACAACGAACGGAGGCGGATTTATTGACTTCATATAGAGTGGCCACCACTTCTCTACCTTGCAAGCAGGGGGCACGCCCCTTATTTCTATCTTCCAGTTGACATTTGGCCACTCCTGCCTCACGAATTTTTCAAACTCCTTAACTATATCTCTCGCCACGTTCTTCACCATAGTATAATTGGTTCGTGTATTTAGCCAATAAAAATACGTTTGAACTTGTACATTATAATTCGGGAGGTAAACCTTGATTCCAGAAAAGAGGACAAATGAGGTTGAAAGATATCTAGTCTACTCATATTTAGCTCAGCTTAGATTACCGAGCGGTGCCAACGCTCCATTTCTGGTTGGACCGCCTGGAGTTGGAAAATCATACGTAACGCTTTCTGCTCTTGTGAGGCTCACAAACGTTTTGGCTACCATTTATCTCGAGACTTTAAAGGAAGAAGGAAAGGAACCCGAAAAAGAGCTGAAGAAGAGAGTCATTGCAAGCTTACCTAGCGAGTTCAGGGACAGGAAAAACGAGATACTTCCACTTGTTGACATAAAGATAGCTCAAGTACTTTCCGAGGCAAAGAAGATACTCAAAAAAGAGGACAAATATTACTCGGAACTCTACGAGGACATGATTGCAATAAAGGCAATGTCAGTCAAGGACGATATGGTGCAAGACCTAATAACAAGCATTCCGACAATGGTTGCAAAGGCAGTTATTGCAGAGTACTACTATCCTGGATCTACCAAGGGTATGGTAATAAGGTTCGACACAAAGATACCTCCCCACGTTTATAGGGACGGTGCTGTATACGTAAGCCTCAACATGGGTACTGTGAGGCCAGAGACCCTAACGGGTATACCGCTCTTCGAAAAGGACCACATGACATACCTTCCACCTGACTGGGCCGTTGCGCTGGGAACTGCAAAGATAGGAGTCCTGAACTTAGATGAATTCGCTAACGAAGTTCCAGAAACAATTCTGTCTGCAAGCTATGAACTCGTGCTGAACAAGAGGGCAGGGAACTACACGTTCGGCAAGCCCGTCACCGCTACAGGAAACACAAAGAAGTCCTCAAGTCTTGTGATAGATCTCCCAGGTCCTCTCTTTAGTGGAAGGCTTGAGCAGATACTTGTCAAGGTGCCTACCGTCGACTCATGGATAGAGTACATGAATAGAAACTATGGCGACGAGTGGCCGGTCGTGCTCGGAACACTTCTGGACATGTTTAGTGAGCATGGCTCCATATACAGGGAAATCGTTGAACAGTTCACTAAAATGGGCGACAGATCTATGGTTGAACTCTTCGAACAGATAAAGAGGAGGGTCGCCTATCCGTTTAGCGACCCGTTTTATCCAAGCATAGCAGAGGTGGTCAAGAGGAGCAGGATTCCTCCAGGAAATCCCAACATAGGCAACTATCCGTCCCCAAGAGCCTGGGAACACGTAAGCATTGAGATATGGGAATACCTAAAGGGAGCCACTCCCTCAACCAAAGATATGGTTGTAAAGAACGTCGAGATAGCCCTAGCAAGCCTAGGAATGCCCATCTTTGCGGGGCTATCTAGGGTAATAGTTGAGTCTTATTTGCGTGGAGGTAAGGAACAAATAATACCTGAAGAATTCTTCAATATTAAAAACCTAGCTGATGCGGTTAAGGAATTCATAAATACCATGGGCAAGAAAGAAAAGAAGGATATATCCGAGGCTCTCTCGAAGCTTGTTAGCGTGCTCACGCTGAAGATAATACAGGCAAACATGCTCATAATTAAAATTGCTAGGGCAAACACAAAGGAGCAGAGGGAGATAGCAAAGAAGATTGATAAGTTCTACAAAGAGCTGGAAGAAGCAAGGAAGAGCAATGACCTTGCAAAGAGGGTTGCCGCAGTAATAATAAACAGCCTGATAAGGCTCCTACCAAAGATGAGCGAACTGATGAATCTCCTTGCGTTCTCCTCGTGCGAAGAAGGAGTAAGGTGTAAACATATAGCATAACATAGTTTTTCTGGGAAGAATTGTTTGGGTCCTTTATCGAATCAATTAAAAATCTAACAAATGAAATAAAGGATTTATCAACTACAGAGAAGATTGCAATAATTGGTGCATTTATCATAGGTCTTTTCCTTGGCTATGAGGTTTCAAGGGGATTTAGTGACTTGATTTTCGCAATAACCAACCTAACTAAACGAAAAGTAAGGAGTGGTGGGACGAATGGTAGTGAAGGAAGTAGTTGATATCCCCACACTAGAAAAGGCCATTGTTTCGGGATTAGTGGCGCTAGGTTCGGGGTTTGCCATCCACAAGCTAACCAAGATAGATGCAGTACCTCTGGCTATCGGTGTGGTAGCAGGAGTTACCTATCTAATAACTGAAGCGGATGTAAACCAGCTGAGCTTGAAAGACGCTGTAACCGTAGCATTCATAGTGGCGTTCACCTCTTGGTTAGCCGACTATATACAAAAAAACTGGAAAACAGGGTAAGGAAAATAGTACCACTAACCGAACCTTCAACAAGATATTCCAATATATTCATGGAAAAGAAATCTTAAATGGATAGGGAAGCTCCCTAAAACTTAGCTTCTCTTCAACAAGTTTTTTCATCTCATTATATGTGCTTTCTTCGTTTCTGCATATCTTCTCGCATATTGCTTTGACCATGTAACCGTATGCTGACCTGAGATTGCTTATGTCGGTCTTGCTTGCCTCGGTTGGAATGTTGCACTCTCCTTCATACTCAAACAATATCTCGGATATGAAGTTGAATGTACCCTTCTGTAGTATGCTACAGCCCAGAGTTGCTTGGCAAGCTGTAGGTGAGAAAACGAGCACGGCAACTGCTTTGCCTTCTTTTTTGTCGAATGAAAAAGAAAAGAAGAATCCAGGTAAATCGCTTATAGGTTTTATGCTATCTCTCGGAGCCCTGTATGCCCCTGATAAAAGATAGGCAAGTATCATAACCTTATTGAAGAAAGTCCCTCTTCCTTTTTCCCTAAGGAGTACCATGCCATTTTCTAGAGTTACTGAGTAGTCTGCAACATTGGACCTTCTCATTCCTTATCCCAGATTAAAATTTTCCAGAAATACGAGTTTCAAATCAGTTACCTGCGTTCCACTTCTGGCGATGAGGGCCGTTCCATCCTTACCTAGGGCGCATTTATCTCCATAGAAGATTTTATAATAAGGATCAAGGACATCCGTAACCATTACTCCGCTTGGAACCTTGATAGCCACAAGCCCTCCTTCTGTATCCAGAGGGATAGCTAGTCCGACACTCGGTATGCGGAACGAACTTAATGCTATCTCGTCTCCTTCAATCTTCAGAATTGAAGCGCCGTCTATACCTCCTATGTACAAGATTTCCGCATTCTCTCTCTCCGTAAGGGTAAGGGCAAAGTAGGGAAGGAGATCGCACTCAATGTTGGTGCTCGTAATGGGCTTTCCCTTGTGGGTATAAATATGGAGCTTCCTGTCGGAGACGACCACCACGCTGTTCCTAGTAAGTGACGCACCAGCATCGAGGTCCAAGCCCTCTATCGGAACATTCACTGTCTTTATCGTCCCAGCTATTGTAGGCATGATAAAGGTAACTGAACTTTCGCTTATGCAAGAAATTGAAGGGAGGTAGTCGCTTACTGTCCTTCCGCATATTTCTGTTTCTACATCCAGCTTCCTCTTCTCCAGCAGTTTAGGCTCTGGCAACATTGAGAAGAGGTAGGCGGCCGAATCCTCTGTAAGCAAGAGGATTAGTTCGTCCAGCTTCACAGCCTCGACGACATACGAATTCATGTTGAACTTTCCAACCTCACGGAGTACACCGTTTTCTGGTCTTAGGAATACAAGCTCCTTATCTAAAATTACGGCCGTAATTTCATTGTTTGAAAAAATGGGAGTTGCGTTGCCTTTTACGATTCCCTCAGCGACAATCACCACCACCACCGAAATTGAGTTGCCTCAAGAGATTATATCCTCGCCGCTCGATGGGAACCCAACTTGAACAATTGAAATATCGTAAGCGCCGTTCGCAAAAAACTCGAATGCTTTTTTCAAGCACAGCAAGGAATTCCCAAAGTCTATTCTCTGTCAACCGATACAAATTTACCTGTCCCACTCTCCGTGCGCGAATCCCTATAGGGCATTCAATGTAGAGAAATCCCACTCTGTAAACTGGTATCGGTTGACAGAGAATAGACTTTGGGAATTCCAAGTGTTTTGCATGTCAGAATTTTTCAGATATAAAACTGATAAGAATCCAAGCGTGACTGCGCTTTCAAATAGTGGAACTCTAGCCGTTGTAACGAAAGAAAAGTGCAGTCTTATCTTTAGTCCTAATGGAGAGATCATTAATACTGTATGTGGTGAGAATAACATAGTTTTCGCGTCCTACGCAAATGGAAGGTTCGGTTTCATTACAAATGCCAATCAAGTAATAATAACAGATGAGAACGGAAGGATTATCAAAGACTTAAAGATTAAAGAAATTGTAAAAAGCAAGCGCAATATTATTGGAATGGGGCCCGACGGTTTCGTTGCATGTGATGAATTCAACTGTGGATTTTATGACTTCGGTGAAACACCTAGGTGGTTAATAGATATAGATTCGGTCGTCATATCAAGACCTATTTACTATAAGGGTTACTGGTATATACCTGATGCCACGGGAATAAAAATAGTTAAGGACATAAGGTACAAAGATTTAGATGAGGCAATAGACAAAATAAACAAAAATACAGTTGACACGATACCAGTTGAATACGCGGTGGCGTGGATAGATATATGTGGTGGGTATCTAGCCATAACATCTCAGGAGAGTCTTTCCATAACTAATTATGGAATCAGCCTCTTTAATATCGCAAATCCAATTAAGCCGAGGGAGATGTGGACAATCAATGAATTCAGAACACAGGACATAATGGGTAAAATAGGCAGGGTTGCCTTCGGACCGACCTGCAGATACTTTGCAGTAGTATTCAACGAAGTTGTGGACTTTTACGAATACGGAGGCGATCTATATGATATATACGAAGGAAAAGTGAAATTTTTTAATATTAAAGGCAAGCTAGCTCAAACCCTAAGCCTAAATAAGGGTAGAGATATCCACTCTAATACGCTTGACTGGAAAGGAGAAAGACTTGTTTTCGCTGAAAGTGGAACGCTGACTTACAAAAGAATACATGAATATAAAATCAGGAAGATTTTAATGTCATTCCTGATTTCTACATAATTCATGGGAAAAAAAGATGCTACTCTTCAAAACAATAAGATCCGCATTCTATCCCCCGCTCACGCCTTCAGTCAAGGCCCTTGTTAATGCTGATTTATCAGGAGTAAACAACCTCTCAACTGTATATCAGAGCGTATCGAAGTTCATGAACTACGAGCTCACTCCAGATGACAAGGGCCCCTCAATACATGTCGGCATATCCTTTTCTCAGAGGAACACCCAGCAAGACCTTTGCCAATTCTTTCAGAATAACAACAATGCAGTACTTTTGGCAAAGTTCGTCTTTGACACAACTTACCTTGTCTACCTAAGTCAATTTGCAGATCTCGATCCACCTCTAAGAACCTATACTGTTTCAGTACTCGGTAACAATGTGACACTAGTGTTCGGAAGTGGGAGGAGAATACCCCTTCTCGACTCCTCTAGCTCGGTCAAAACAGGGATGGAAGGGTGGAACCAGGGTGGAGAGATGGTCTTTCCTTCACAAGCAATTGCTGTATTCCTCACAATAGATGATAGTGATGTAAACCAGCTGACTAAGTGCTCCTGGGGTAACTGGGGAAGCATTACTCTTACTCTAATGCCCTTAAGACTGTGGTATGGAACGGAAGCGTCAAGCGATACGGTCTCAATTTAGAGACATGCATTCCAGTATCCTTTTATCAAATTATCAAAAAGCCCGCGGACTGAAGACCCCGTCTTTTTTAAGGCGGGGGTGGAGGGCCGCACTTAAAAGTAACCAAACTATTCTATTAAGTGATGGGGCTAAAACAGGGTTCGGTTGGCCGCCGTAGCTCAGCGGGAGAGCGCCCGGCTGAAGACCGGGTCGTCCGGGGTTCGAATCCCCGCGGCGGCAATTTCCCTTAACCTAATTCCTCCTCGCCTTAAAAGGCGAAGCTTCTTGTTAAGGAGATGGGCCCGGCATCTAGTTAAAATTAATAGAAAAATCTATTTTGGGATAGTACTTGTTTGGCTCACTATTAGTTGCCATAGGGGCAGTATCTCTGACGTTTGGAGTGGGACTAATAGCCGCAATGGCAGTGACGAGTGTAGTGAGCTTACCTCTGCTTGCCGTTGCACTAGGTCTGTACACGGTAGGCTTGACTCTCGTCTACTTCGGCTTAATGTCCAAGCTTGATGAGGAATGTAAGAGGTTCGTGAACGAGGTCATAGCAAAGATAAGCTTCGACTGGGAGGCTCCCCCATATATACCGTTTACTCTAACAAACATCGCAACAATAGAGGCAAGCGGGGGGACAGCAGAGGGCCTAAGTCCAAACGACTACAAAATCTATGTTGACTACGGAACGGGGACATATCTTATTGACTTTACTGTGGGATTGCAAATAGATGCCGAAAGGAGCTTGAAGTCGTTTAGCGTCAACGCCTTCGACCTCCTCAATAAGCCTGGAGAGATATTCGCCGACTTTGTAAAAACTGAAGGAAAGAAATCGTTTGGCAATCTTAATATTGATGGTAGCGTGTTTCAATCTATAAGTTCGAACACTACAGACGATGCCATAAATTCGGTGATGAAGAAGTTCGTTAGACTATATGTAGAACCTCCAAACAACAATAAATATGAATTTGAGAGCATTGAGGCTATACTTCAGTTCCCAGGAGGTCTTGTTGTCGGAAGCAATACTCTGAAACAAGGCATTGACAGCGTGCTTTCAAGGCTCTATCTCCTTCCTTTAAGCAGGAATCTACAGGCCGTAAAGTTCTACTTGTTCGTCATGATAAAGGACGGAACGACTGGTGCAATCAAGTATGCAGATATGAGGAGGTTCAGCCTTCCCCTAGCCATCTTCAGAGTTAGGGGATGGTGTAAGGCATGCCAGATATGTGGTAAGCAGAGCATATACTGGACTGCTCCATACTACTTCATATCCCTGCTTGATGGAGACAAGATCAATGTGAGGTTCATAGGAACGAGCAAGTATCCAATAAAACCAGGTGACCTAGTTGAGATATGGGTTGGTAGTCCGTACCTCTTCTATGCAATAAAGTGGTACTGCTGTGACTATTGTGGCTATACGGATCCGCTTGCTGGTAAGTGCAAGAACGGAGTAAGCCCATGCCCAAGAGACGAAAAGTGCAGGGAGTTCTGCAATGTGGTGATGGCAGGAAAGCAAGGAATGACGGGTAACATATGCACAGCAGAGGCGTGCAGTTCGGGTGAAATACTGTTCCCAAGACTGTTTGTCAACTTCATGAGGAATGTTGGATTCTACAATGAAGACATTGTAAAGATGGCAAAGCTCCTCGCAAATACAGGATTCATTGTACCTCTGGTGGAAGGGGGAGTTCCCCTAAGGGTTGAGAACTTCATCCCGGTCGGTGACTTCACAGTCAGCATGGAAGGATTTATGCCATCTCAGGGAAGGGTACAGCACGTCTCATGTTCTGTAGATATGACCAAGCTTGCCTCTGGAGACAAAAATGCGGTAAGTGGTGAAAACTGCAAATTCTTAAGCAAATTCATGACCGTTAGAAAAGTGGGCAACAAGCTGTATGTGAACTTTGATGGCATAGACTCCATACTCATGTTCAGATACATAGGACCAAGAGGAGGAGTAAGTGCGAACGCCTACGACATAGGAGGAAAGATGATCAGCCTGCTAGTGGATCCCGGCGGTGACATACTCTCGGATACAGGGTTTGGAATCGTTGCATTAGGGGCTCTGGGAACCAGAGAAAAGGTCCTCTTTCTCCCGTTTGTCCAGAACCTGAACGGGCCTCAAGCCATATGGGCTTTGCCCGATGATCCAAACTGCTACAACGTTGAAGTAGATGGGACAAATGTCACCGTTACACTAAATCCCAACTGTCCAGTAGTGAAGAACCTAGATAGGAACAGCACGGGCTACAGGTTGCTCGCTGGAAGTGCATCGGCACTAGGATACCTGCTCAGCACCTTAATGAGCAAATATAGAGTAGGCTTGGAGGATATTGTGAGCATGCTTCCAGCGATAAATGCAATCAAGATAAAGGCCAGGGAGAACGAACAACGTATGCAGTCCCAAAAAACTGAACAGACTAAGGAGAGCCGAACCAGCACATAACTTCTAAACACTTCTAATCATTTTTTATCCTTTTTAGGCAGGGAGGAAATTGGTAGATTCAATCAGCTGGTTAGATGTGGTAGGACGACATCCCTCACTATTACTTCTAGCAACCCCCTAGAGAGCTTCTCATCAACGGCTGAACAGCTAAATGTCTTATGGCCGAAGTTGTACCACGGCCTCTTTGTCAGCTCCTTGAGCTCGTCTGCTATTACTGCTGTGAGCTTGGTCAAGTCCTCATCTATGTTGAACCATCTCGTATAGATGCATACGAGCGTCTGGTACTTTCCTATCCTCTCGTTGCGACCAGAGGATGCCACCACTACGTACCTTATGTCTTGATGAGTGTTCAGAAGGAATGCGACCGATCTATTGAGCCATTGGATCGGGAAACTGTAATCGTAGTAGTACACTAGGATATCTCCGAACCTCTCTCCATTTCTAAGTATCTTCTTTGAGTATATTGCTGGTGGATACTCAATTTCTCCGCTTTCTATCATTTCAATAATTCTGTCAATGGCGAGGAACAGTTCATCTTTGTCCAGCTTTAGTATTCCCAGTCTGCTCACCCTTGTAAGGACATCAAACCCGATTGCTTGTTTGTTGAGCTCTTGTCCAATGTCTGGATAGTGCTTCATTATTAGAGCGGCCGCATAGTCCATATCTGCGAAGTTACCAAGAAGTAGAACCTTGAATAGCGGATGATATAGCAAATCAATAGCCTTCTTTATCACGACAGTATCATCAGCAAGCAAGCTAAATGGAGGCAATTCCTTGTTCATTAAGAATGTCTGCAACCAAACGCTCATCCCAACACCGCTTGTTATTATCGGGATAACACCGACATCCTTGAGTTGTTGCTCGAACCTCTTGCTTGTGGGGTGGTGATCAAGAAATACCAGCGTGTTGATTGTCTTTGCCACTTCCTCATATGCCATGATTACTTCATCTGGTCTTGACATATCTATCGGTAGATCGGCGACTATTGCAACATCGAGCTTGAGTAAGGAGTTGGCGTCCCTTAGAGTCTCGAGTTTCTTTGTTATGTTTTCAGCATTTAGGATCGATAAATCTACGTAGTTCAACTGCTTCTTTACTGCATAAAAAAACAGAGATAAGCCATGGGCATCAAACTCGTCGGATATCATACCTATCCTCATTTTTTCACCACACAATAAGAAGAATCATCGCTTTTATTGTTTTGCGGGACCTCCTTCCCGCCTTTTAAAGCGGAACTCTTTGCGTGTCTACTGGTGGTACCTATGCTCCCTTGTAAGGAAACCTCGTTCGGAGCCAAAGTCTGCCTAGTTGCTGTGAACAAGCCATTAATAGGGGACGGAGATCCAAGGAGGCTACCAGTCTTAGCCGTCAAGGTCAGCACAGGCAAGGCCGTCGAGAAAGGGATAGAGCACTACCTAACAGCCCCGTGGAAAGAGGGCTGGGAGGACTGGCTCAAACAAGCGAAGGAGGCATTTCCTTCAGTTCTGGAGCACATAACCTTAACCTTCCACATAGACGGCTGTTCGAGGGTCTGCTCTCATCAGCTGGTTAGGCATAGACTCGTCTCGTTCACGCAGGAGAGCCAGAGGTACACGGAGGCTAGAATTTTGAAGGCTGTGAAGGCCGACAGCGTTAAAAGTGCGAAGGCGAAATACCAGAAACTCTTAAATCAACCAAATATCAATATGTTAGAGAAAGTTCTTGTAATACCCCCTAAGATAAAGGGGGAAACTGTTAGCATGTTCGTTAAAGAGGCCATTAAAGCTGTATTAAGCTACTTGGAGCTGAGACTCAAAGGCGTTCCAATGGAGGACGCTAGGTTTCTCTTACCCCAAGCCGTAAAGACTTCGTTGTTGGCTACAGCTAATTTAAGAGAATGGCTACATATTATAGAACTGAGAGCCCACCCGAAGGCACAGTGGGAAATAAGGGAGGTTGCCATATGTATAGGAGATCTGATCGAGAAGATATTACATTATGACCTCGGTCCAGCCCCGCACTAAAATCATCGCTGCATGCTCGCTCTTTTCCCCACTTCCTCATAGGCTCCACGCGAAACTTTGAGAATTGTAGCTTTCCCGGGCACCCTTTGCAGTATCTCGTCTTCCTTTATACCTTCTATCAGTCCCTGTAGTTCGGGCTCTTTAAGCTTAGAGATCCATAGTTTCTTGAGTCTCTCAGCAATCCTTCTCTTATCTGTATCTCCGGGAGCTAATATTGCATAAACTATACTCCTTTTCGCTACTAGATCTGGCGGACCCACTATTATTCGTGGAACTCCTTCATGCATTTCGACTCCTATTCCAAGCCTTAGGGGGACGTCTCTAACATATTCTCTTTTACCCCTTATTATGAAGGCTCCCTTGGCTACATACTGACCGCTTGGTGGGGTCTTACTCACTTGAGAGCCTCTGACATAAAATACGTCCACCGAGGCCCTTCCGTCTTTCCATGCCTTTGAGTAACAAGCTGTTATATATGCCGCATCTCTCAAGTCGTCCGCGGAGGGTTCTCTATCCCCTACCTTGAGGACCACTGCTGGAGCACCTTGAACTTCAGCATGCATAAAGATGTCATTATCCTCTAAATACCTTCTGACGACGCTTTCATTTTGACTGGCATCTCTTCCACCTATAGCTAAGAAGCCGTTCCTTGTTATTATCCAATGATATTTTTCATACCACTCTTTTCTCCTATGCTTTGCTTTTTCCTTAGCTAATTCTTTCTTTATCTTCTCTTCAACCCTCTCTAACTCCTTTTGCAAGTCTTCGAGTGCTTTCAACGCTCTTTTGTACTTTTTCTCATACTCCTTGCTCTTGGCAAACAACTCCCTAACGTAAGCTTCTAAGCTTTTCCCTTTGGGAATTTTCAGTTCTTTTTCGCCAACCTTTATCGTACCATCTCTCTTTACCATTTCTTCATATTCGTATAAATTAGTGGCAAGTTCAGTGGCTATCATCATATACTCTTCTGAGAGCTTCTTGTACTGTTCAGCAAGTTTCTTTTGCTCTTCGATAGACTTCATTATCCTCTCTTTTTCCCTCAGTACCATCTCCTCCACATCTTCTTCACTCTTTTCTATCTCTAAATTAGAGAAGTACTTATCTAAAATTTCGTCAGGCTCGCCTTCAATTACCTCATAACCTTCTGCCATCAGCATCGTAGGTTTAAACGGCATGAAAGCAAAGGGATGTTCCTTGATAGCCATATAGAACTTTCCTTTCATAGATTCTTCGAAAAGCTCCTCTATTATCTGCTTTATTTTATCTATATCTTCAGTACTTAGTTCCTTTGGTTTTTTACTCTTTTCTATACCAGCTCTAAACAACACCTCTTCTGCGAAATCCCCCGGAAGCTTTTGTCCTATTATTAGTCCTCTAACAACATCTTTACCTTTCTTTATTCTCTCTTCTAAATTATTGAGATCTTTGAATGGATCAAATTGTTGGGATGGGGGTGGAATGTACTTCTCTTTCCTCCTAATTATTCTATCTCTCATCTCTTTGTATTCATTAGCATATAGAATTATATCGTCTTTATCCGTTAGAAGCACAACACCTCTGGGAACCAATTCTATTATCAACTTATAATGTTCATTACCCTTTTCTAGTTCCATCTTCAATATCCTGTCATGTCCCAAGGTACCAACATTGATTACCTTGGATCCTCTAATGTACTTTCTGAGTCCTCCTGCAAATGGATGCAATCGCTCCGGTGCCTCTGGAGGACTAGAAGTTAGGTGAACCCTCTTACCCGGTTCCGCTATCAAAGTTACTGTACCAGTGCCCCTCTTCTTCAACTTCATCCAGAGTATACCATCTTTATAGTAGATGTTATTTATCATTGAGTCTTTGAGATTTTTACCGCTTTTTTCAATCCATGAAAGGAGGTCCAAATAGCTCATTGAAGTCTTCCTTTTCACGTTTCCCCCTTACAGAAGCACTGAAAGAGGGACTTTATTCAAAGGAGTGCTAGCGATTCAAAGAGTGCTTCTACCAGATCCTTTATGCTAACCACTCCTAGAAGTCTCTTTCCTTCATCTACTACCGGTAAATGCCTTATTCCATATCTCAGCATCTTGGCTAACGCATTCTCAACGCTTTCGTTAGGGTTAGCAAAGATAATGTCCTTGGTCATGTATTTACTGACGGGCTCATCCAAACTGGCGCCGGACGACATTGCCTTTACCAAGTCTCTCTCAGTAAAGATACCAACAACTTTTCCACCTTTAGTTACCACGACACTTCCTATATCGTTTGCAGCCATGAGGTCTACTACACGCTTTAACGGATCTTCTGGAGAGCAAGTAATAGGTTCTTTATTTACTAGCTCTAAGAGGTTCAAAGTCTTAGACCCCCTCATACTAACTACTCTTTAGCTTAATTAGATAAGGGGTATAGGTCTCGAGGAAATGGCAGAAGTCCTCTTACTGGGAGGGCTGGGAGGTCACAGTGGTCAAGCATACGCTATAGCTAAGTTCTTAAAAATGGAAAAAATAAGGTTCGATGTTATGACGATACCTGGAACTGAACAGAGATTCAAGGGTCTAGCTAACAGAGTAATCACTCTTCATCAACCACTTCTGCCGCCGAATAGAAGGCCCAATCCACGTGCAGTCCTAAGTATCTCCCATTTGCTTCGAATAAAAAGATACAAAGTTGTGATTGCAAATGGTAGCAATTTTGCCGTCCTACCCTCACTCTTAGGTAAGCTGAAGGGTAGTTCGCTTATTAATGTTGAAACAATAGATGCAGTCGTAGAACCGACAAAGGCTGCAAAATTGTTAAGCAAGATTGCTGACGTTACTATAGTTCATTGGGAAGAGCTAAAACGTCATTACCCAAAAGCAAAAGTCTCTGGACCCATATATGAGCCACCTATGTATGAGTCTACTGAGGGCGATTACGTATTAGTTACTGCTGGAACTTTAGGTTATGAGGAGCTCTTTGTTGAAGCCATTAAACAACTGAGTTCTGAATTTCGTCTAGTTATCCAAACGGGCAAGATTGACCCAAATAAGTTTAAGAAAGAGAATGTGTTAGCCTTTAGTTATGTTGATAGCTTTCACAAGGTACTGGCTAGAGCTAAAGCTGTCATCGGGGTATTTCCTGGAACCACTCCAGCAACTGCTACATTAGCTTACGATAAACCCACCGTCATAGTCCCAAATTTGAAGCTGAAGAGTGCAGCTAGCTTAATTAACATGGAACCGTTTGCTAGGAAGATAGGGGCTGTTATAGGCAGCTTGAGCGATTTGAAAAGTGCACTCAAGGAAGCATTTAAGGTAAAGAGACCTAAGTATAAGAATGGGGCCAAAAAGGTCGTTCAAATGGTTGTGGATATGATTTAGTATTAGTACACATATGCTATCGCTATTCCGCCTATTCCCTTCTCTATTGCCTCTTTATGTGTCATTAGGCCTTGCGATGTGCTTATTATTAGTATTCCTACATCCTTGCTTGGTAAGAACCTCCTCAATTGCTCTGGTAGGACTAACAAGTCCCTGTACTTTACAGGGACTCTAGGTTTAATGGCACCACACTTGTTTATCCTACCTAGGAGTTTCACCCTTATTTTGCCCCACCTTCCATCGTCTATGTATTCGAACTCACCTACGTAGCCCTCCCTTTGCATGACCCTCAATACGTTAGCTATGAGCTTGGATGCTGGCATTATTATTGCTTCTTTGTTACCCCTTAATTCATTGTTGTAGACTGTGGTTAGTGCATTTGCTAGTGGATCTAGCATAACCATGACTATCACCTATATTTCTTGAAACCTAGTGTTGGTGCAACTTCCCTAAAGCATTGCCTGCATAGATACAACCCGTACTTAGTAATTATGGCATCCTGGGAACCGCACCTCTGACAGCGTCTAGCTCCTCTGCCGAATTTCCTATACTTAGGGGGCCTATACTTTGCCATATTACCACCCAACTAACCCCTTTCTATAACCTTTTTAGGCTCACACTATGCTGACGCCAAATTCTTTAGCTAGGAATACCATACTTTCTTCCTTGGTAACCCTGTGCCTTCTTGGGATCTTGCTCTTTGCCCTTCTCCTCCTAGCCACTCTGTAGCCAGGCCTTTCTATTGTTAAGATTACGTCCATTCCGAAGATACCCACCCTCGGGTCATACTTTGTGCCGGGTATCTGTATGTGTTCCCTTATTCCGAATCCCACATTACCGAACTCATCGAAGCTACTGGCCTTTATCCTCCAACCCACGGCCTCTAGTGCCCTTTTGAGGAAATTGATCGCCCTTTCACCTCTCAAAGTTACCATTACTGCTATGTTCTCTCCTCTTCTGATGCCGAATTGCCTTATGGTTTTCTTAGCAGCTCTCTTGATGGGTTTTTGGCCAGTTAGCTCTTGAAGCAAATTGTATGCTTTCTCCAATCTTTCGCCACTTTCTCCTAGGGCAATGTTAACTGTGACCTTGGCCAGTCTGGGTTTTAGCATGGGCTGCTCTTCCCACCTTTTTAGTATCTCTTGTACCTTCTCCTCTGGTAATGGAACTTGAAGTTTAACACCTTCTACGCTCACTTCCAACCACCCTCAGGGAGCTTTATTAGGGGTTCTTCTTTCCCTACCGGGAACACGTATTCAGCAACTGTATAGAACTCTTCTCCGTATACGTCCTTCATCTTTACAAGTGTCTGCTTCCTACCCATTCCTGCCTTCTCTATGGATTCTATGGTTCCTATCCTACCTACGTTTCTACCCGCTGTAACTATGGCTATCGTGCCAACTTCAAAAGGTACGTACTCTAGTATTTCTTGTTCGGGAATAGTGATTAGTAGACTTCCTAGTGTCTTATATTGCTCAGCCTCTACGGGATTCCTTGGATCTCTTACTTTAATTAGTATATTCCTTCCGTCATGGAGGTTTAGTTGTATATGACCTCCCTTGACTGTGGTCTTGTTTTCTATCCTAACTATCTTCTTCTTGGCTTCTTCAGCATCGATCTTTAGGGGTATTAAGAATTTGGTTGGATATGGTACCATTCTGTAATATTCATGATATTCGTTTCCGTTTTCGTCCTTACCCACAAGCTCTACAACATCCATAGGACCAACAGGGAACTTATAGTCCTTCCTAACCCTACTATCTACCTTTATCCTTCCTTCAGCAATAATTTTCCTTGCTTCCCTAGCAGTGGTCGCATATCTGAATACGTCTCTTACTAGAGTTAAAAGTGGTATACTAACCTCTTGTGCGTGTGGTCCTGGTCTTGGCTTTACTGCCCATACGGCCTCCTTTCTGTGAATGGGCCAGAAGGCTGGGGCTGCTAGCCTCTTTAAGTGTCTCTTACCGCCTCCTACTCTTGCCATATTACTTCACCTCCCTCTTTCTCCTATTCATTATCTTTTCCCTAACTTTGCCAATCTTACCCAACTTAACTATCATTACCTTGGATGGATGGATAGGATAAAACACTTTATCTCCACTGGCTTTCTCGAGAGTGGCGCCATCAACGAATATCCTAACTCTCTTTAGATCCACACCAGCGACGGTGCCTTGATGTCCTCTAAACCTTCCTCTCAATATGACCACAGTATCGCCTTTGCTCACTGGCAGCCTTTTAATTCCATACTTCTGCTGGAGTTCCTTGCTTAACATAGCATTCATGAATTTGTGCCTCAAATGCAGTGGAGCATTATAGTAGAACTTTCTTTGTTTGGATGGCTTCTTAGATTTGGGCAAAGGCATACCTTTTCACCTCAGACCACTATACTGGCTACGTTTCCTATCCTAGGCCACCTTTCAACTACTTCCCTAGCAACGGGACCTCTTATCTCAGATCCCTTAGGTGCACCATCCTCGGTGACTATTACTACTGCATTGTCCTCAAAGGCTACCCATGTACCGTCTGGCCTTCTGAAGGGTTTCTTTTGCCTTATCACGACGGCTCTCACGACTTGGTGCCTCATCTCTGGTGTCCCTTTCTTGACAGTTACAACTACCATGTCACCGATGCCAGCCGGTGGGATTCTCCTTAACCTTCCGTGGTAGCCTGGCACGCCTATTATCATTGCAACTTTGGCTCCACTGTTATCAGACACCTTTACGTAGCTTCCAACTTGGAGACCAGTTACTATCTTCTTACGTGACTTTGTCGCAGTCGCTTTTACCATTACTCCTCACCCCCTTGTCCTACCTTTTTCTTACCTATAACGACAAAGCTTATGCTTTTGGCTAGAGGGCGTGTCTCACCTATTACTACTACATCACCTTCATTTATTTCCTTACTCAAACAGGGAGGTAGTCTAGCATGTATGTTCTTCTTCCTCCTTTCATATCTTTGATACTTTTTGTTATAATAGAGATATTCATGTCTTACAACGACAGCTTTGTTCATCTTCTTCTTTACTACAACTCCCTCAAGTATTGTTCCTCTTACCTTTAAATGACCATGCCAAGGGCACTCAGGATCTTCACAAGCCGCCTTAGGCGGCTCTACGTCTCTTATTCCCACGTGCCTATATTCTACCGACAAGGCCTCCTAACCCCTTAGCCCCGCCGATACTATCTTTAAAAGGGTTCTGACTCTCGTCTCATTAGATATTCTATACTGACTAGTCAGACACTTGTTCGACTATCTATTTATTAAACATTTAAGCTTCAATTGAAAAAGGTAATGCGAGAGAGGTAGAAAATATGGCAGAAGAAACTCACACCTTCTTGGTTCTCTGCAAACTAAGTGCTAGAGGTATAGAAAAGTTTTCCGAAGACCCGAAAAGGTTCGCAGAGGAACTAAAGAAACTAATAGAACAAGAAGAAGGTGTTAGGGTGCTTGGAATGTGTGCCTTGCTAGGCGATTACGATGGAGCTATGAAGATAGAGGCACCAAATGAAGTGGTACTGGCAAGGGCGTTGGTGAGAGCAAACAAAGAAGGTTTAATCCACACTACGACTTACACAGCCGTAAGCTTGGATAAATTGTAAACTTTTTTGACTTGCTTATCTCTAAAGTGGCCTACGTAAATGGGTATTCGTTATGTCATCCTCAGTCTCTGGTATATAGGCCATCACTCAGCCTCCGCTGAAAGTTCATCATGGGTTTGGAGGTTGAAGGCGTTATGAGGCCTTTGGTAGCCGGGCGGGGATTCGAACCCCGGTCACGGGGGCCAAAGCCCCGCATCCTTGGCCGCTAGACGACCCGGCTCCGTGGAGGGCTTATCTGATCACCTTATAAGTATTGGCTACAACCTTATGATTGATTTCGAAAGAACAAATTTTCTTGATAATTTCTCTCTTTGAAGCAATTTTCAACATTTTCCTTATATGCATTCTCAAAGCTTTACCCAACGGTTTATCCATGTCACATAAGTAGTTGACACAATCCATACCTATGTTTAAGTACTCTCTAAGTGTCAACCTTAAGGGCACACTCATAGCAAGCCATGAGAGGCAGCAATCCTTCTGAAAACCGTAGAAGGTACACGTTTCCTTACATTCGGCATACGGTTTACCATATCTGCTAGCTATTGTAGAAAGAGCTCTATGTACTTTTTCTCTCCATTCTATATTAGGGTGAAAAAGTGGTATCTTGTCTTCGATTTCATGTATCTGATAAGGTTCCCATTCAACATTAGACTCAATACCTAGCGCATTGTATAGAATCCTTAGTAAAGGTTCAGTTAATCGAATGCTTTCACCTATAATACCTAGTGCTCCTTTTTCGAGAGCAAGATCAGCTACTTCATAGTGGTCATCCTCTAAACCCGGTATTAGAGGTTGGACTCTAACTACCGTTGGTATTTCCATTGAAGATAAAATCTCTACTGCAGAAAGTCTTGAGCGTGCACTTGGTGCAAAGGGTTCCAGAACCTTATCGTATCTTAATGTACTGATACTCATTTGAACTAGGACTAGGGATTCAGACGCCATTGATGATATCTCATATAAGACGTCTGGTTTTGTTATCCTATCACTCTTAGTATTTATTATTAATGGTACTTTATACTTCTTAGCTATTCTTATTAGCTTCAAAGTTATCTCGTAATTATCTTGGAAAGGTTCACTCAAGGTGGCTAGCCTGAAGTAAGGTTTAGCTTTCATGTTCTTCGCTATTTTTTCGAATTCCTTAACCACATACCATTTAGCCTTAGGCTTGGGTCTATGAGGGCCTCTATACCATTGCGCATAACAATATATACATCCAAAGGAGCACGTATCAAAGGGTTCTAATCGGAATATCGAATAGCATAGAGGTGATATATAGTTAGAAGGTTTTATAACAAATTCAAATAACTCCATTCGCTCACCCTTCTTCTTTTAACCTCGTTTCCACGGTCACATTATATACGGTCATAAAAGTGGAGAGGTATCCGGCATTTAGAAATAACAAGATCATATCATGGAATGTCGATTCAGCCGAATTTACTGCAATAAATAACAAGATATATATGTGGATCAACAATAAAGAGGGTGTTATCATAAATGAATTCCTAAAGAAGAACTATCCGTTGTTGAAAATAGACGAATACACTGTAAACTTCGTAAGACTATTTGAAGACATTCCATGGCCATATATTTCTCTCTCATGGAATTTAGATTGTTATATAGAATGGTTAAGAAAAGAATTGCCTAACAACTTGAGAGTCATACTTAACTTCTCTGGTGGAAAGGATAGCATCGCAGCTGCAAAAGTTCTTTCCAAAATCACGAAGGACGTAGTCCTCATTTATTCTCACGTAACTTACCTAGAGTCGTCAAAGAATATCGATTTTGTAGAAAAAGCCGCAAAATCATTAGGATTGAAAGTAATAGTACTAGAAGCCGACAGAAATATTATGAGGAACATGTTACTGAAAGGAATGCCTTTCAGAGGTAATAGATGGTGTACATTTATGAAAGTTAAACCTATCAAGAAAGTAATTAAGGAGTTGAAGGATTACGTAAAGGCTGATGGTGAAAGGATGACCGAGGCACTAAAGAGATTCAAGAGACTCGGTATGAGTTCTAAAAAACCCAGACCGTTTGATGGTGGGAGAGTGAGGCCGATTTACCCATTGACGCTAATCGATGTTGTAAAAATGGTGAGGGACATTGGCCTCGTCCATGATGATTATTTAAAAGGTTTACCTAGAGTTGCGTGTACATTTTGTCCTTATAAGAGCTTAAGGGAATTTGACGGTAGTGAATGGAGAGAAGTCGAAGACCCGGGGCTAATAGAAGAAGCCATCAAGGCCAGTTACAGAAGATTCGACTATGAAATACCTTGGGAAGATTTTATAGAAAGACACTTATGGAGATTTAGTCCAAAACTAGCAAACACTATTTATAGAATGCAAAACATCTTAATGAGAAGGAATGACTTAGAACGAATAAAGTCGGATAGAGTAAACGACCTTTTCAGATCACTATGGACAGAAACCATTCCCAAACCAAGGATTGTGAATGTTGAAGAGGGGTTCTACTGGCTATTGAAAGTTCTTAAGAGTGTCTTCAAAAAAGCTAGCAAAGAGTTCGAGCTAGCGAATAGTGTGGAGAGCGTCATGGGACCAAGCTTATAAGGATTTGGGTGAACCATGTTACCGGTGACGTGCGGGGGTGCCCGAGCCAGGTCCAAGGGGGCGGGCTCAAGACCCGCTGGCGTAGGCCGGCGTGGGTTCAAATCCCACCCCCCGCACCAAGGAAAAAGCTCACTCCTCATAACCGGGCACTGGGAACCTTACTGACGCATAGCCCACAACACTGCTCTTATCACCGCTGGTATCACCGCTCGTGGCATGCTTCAGCAATATAGCTTTCTTCGCGCCCATGTTCTTATCGACGGTCATCGCTGTCATAACCGGTCCTGGTCCGCACATGCTAATGTCGTATTCGACAAGGACTTTGTATAGACCTTCCACATCCAAATTAACAATCCTTTCAAGAGCTATCATATCCTTCTTCACAGTTACATCGTGCGGTTCATAGTGGTTGAGGTCGCTGGAAGCCAGTATCACGTAATCTCTCTTTAACTTTTTCATTAGTTCCATTATGCACTCTGCCAACAACTTTGAAGTAGATGGCGTCATTACTTTCATAACTATTGGTACTATCCTGAAGCTATCTCCAAACAAGTATTGGAGAAATGGTATCTGTACTTCTAGGCTGTGTTCATATGCATGAGCGCTGCTATCTTGTTCAACTATAGGGCATACTTCGGGTAATAGCGTTACAACTTCATCATCAGTTTTAACATTGCCTAAAGGTGTTTCCCATATGCTTGGGGGCATTACTGATATCGTTGAGCCTAATCCCGTATGGTTAGGTCCAATTAGTATTACAGTTTCGGGTGCTCCCTCAAGTCCTAAGTAGTAGTAAGACCAAGCTGCTATCGGACCTGAATATACATAACCAGCATGAGGAACCATAAATGCTATGCTTCTCCTCTCGCCTATGGACCCCACTTCCGGTATCTTGCCCGGTCCTAGCTCATGCCTAAAGCTCCATTCAATCAGTTCTACCAGTTCTTTAGGGTCAGCAGGATAGAAGTAGCCGGCGACGGCTGGAGGTCTCACTAACATACATCGATCCCTAAGATTCGTCCTATAGGAAAAGTTATTGTATAGAGGCCATCTGTTCAAGCTTGCCGATGATGCACGATGGGCGGACCGACGAATGAGGAAGCCATTGTAGCGCTGAGGCCTCGGCTAAAGGAATTGTTATCACCAATCAACCCGGGGAGTATTCCTCATCGGCATATTGCTTAAGGGGAGGAGGTCAGAGATGCGGGTCGGGTCCTCATCTCATCGGTACCGGGGTTTCACATCATTCTTATTTAAAAAGGCTCGGGCGAGAGTCCCCAGTCATTGGTCCTTCGATGTCGGTCTCTTCATCGCCTCTTCTTCGTCTTTATCTCTATTTCAATATATACGCTGCTAGGCACGCTTATTCTCATTATATTTTTCATTACTCTGTCATCAAGTTCTATGTCTATAAGTCTTTTGTGTATTCTCATTTCCCAATGCTCAAATATCTTAGTACCTTCACCATGAGGAAGCCTTAGAGTCGATATCTCTAGCCTCTTAGTAGGTAAAGGCACTGGGCCACGCACTTTAACACCTAGCCTTTCGGCAACACTCCTTATCTGTTTTGCAACATTGTCCAGAGCCTCTACATCAGTACTCCACATTCTAATTCTCGCCATGGTTACCGGCATATTGCTACCCACAGCCACCACACCGAGGGTATTAAAATTCTTCACAGCCTCTTTAGCTCCTCTATGTTTATACCATCTTTAGTAACCGTATAGTAAACAGCGAAAGGTTGAGTGGGAGTCTTGCTCCTCACCAATTTCATTATTCTCTCTACTCTAAGACCAGCCCAGTACGTCTCATATCTCAAAACATACTCTGCATTAGCCTCCAAAATTCCTTGAGCTTGTTTATTCATCCTCTCATCTATTCCAGTGAAAACAACTATAGAGTTACTACTTGCAACAGTAGTTATGAATCTATATAATAATGAAGGGTCTGGGTCAAACCATGCTGTAGCATCTATCAAAAGCAATGAATAGTTTAGCACTAGTTCTATTGCCTTGGTTATAGTATCGTCACTGCTTTCGGTTTCTTCATACTTCCACATGTTAGCGTCTTGAAGACCCGTAACGTCTATACCAAAACTCTCAGCAACACTAATGTGGTAAGTACTACTTTGCTTTTCCAATATCATTGCTACTCTTTCTCCTCTATTGACCCATGTTTGTGCTATTAGATAATTAAACAAGTGGACATAGGAATCTTTATCCCCTATAAAGACTTGTATCGAACCTAAGCTTACGTTTCCTACACGAACATCGAAAACTGGGAGACCCAGCCTTATTGTTCGGGTAACAGACATTTCCCTTACCCCTCAAAAAGAGGTTAAGACGGTTTAACCACAAATCCCTTAGGGCATGTTAGCTGTGACCGTTGACATAACTACGCTCTACATAGTTTTCATATTAGGGATAATTATTATAATAGTAGGCGCTTACGTGATGATATATATGAGCATAATGAATGCATATAGGGATGTCTTATTAAGCATTTCAAAAGAGTACGACAAAGCACTAAATCTATATGCCAACTTGTACTTGCTTTACTTAAAGATACTGGAAAGATATATAAATGCAACTGTAAGCAACGGTCTCCAAGCAAACTTGCCGCCTCCACCATCGATCACCATACCTAACATGCCAGTAAGCATAAGCGTTTCATTACCTACACAAGTATCTATACCTATACCTAGTTCGTGGCCTCAAGTACCCACTTCTTAGTAAAGACTTTTTCTATATCCTTACGAATCCTAAAACGGTAAACTATATTGCCTCAGAAATTCTATGTCTTGGACGTTAGTTACGAGATAGATGTGGGGAAACCAATTATATTGATATGGGCTCTGGATGAAAACAATAGAAGAGTATTGTTAAAGTACGACAAATTTAGACCATACTTTTATGTCCTCCCAAAGGAAGGCGTGGATATAGAGCGATTAAAGAAGAAGATCTCTCTCTTCTCTCAGCCAAAGTCTCCAATTCTTAACATAGAAGTTATAGAAAAGAAGTACATAGGAAGGCCTAAGAAAGTACTAAAAGTGGTTACACTCATACCCGAGAGTGTCAGGAAATACAGAGAAGAGATCAAGAAACTTGAGGAAGTGGAGGACGTTCTCGAAGCTGATATAAGATTTGCCATGAGATTCATAATTGATAGTGATATATCACCCTCTGGTTGGATAGAATGCAATACAGAAAGCATAGGTGCGGACAAAAGGTATAGGGTTGAAGAAGTACTAAGAATAACAGATGAACCCAAGAGATTAGAGAGCTATGAAAAACCTAAACTAACCATTCTAGCATTCGATATAGAAGTGTACAACAAGTCGGGAACGCCAAGACCAGAGAGGGACCCAATAATTTCGATTGCATTTGCTGACGAAGAAGGTGTAGTTAGTAAACTAGCCGAAGATAGAAACGATTCTCAACTTCTATGGTGGTTTAGGAATTACATCTTGGGCAAAGATCCAGATATTATAGTTGGTTATAATTCCAACCATTTCGACTGGCCATATCTCCTCGAAAGGGCCAAGTTCTGGAAAATACCTCTAGATGTGGGCAGAAAGGTAGGCGTTCCACCGACAAGTGGGGCTTACGGTCATATCTCAGTTCCCGGAAGGATTAATGTAGATATTTACGACTTTGCTAAAGAAGTATACGAGGTAAAAGTCAAAACTTTGGAAAACATTGCAGATTACTTCAATGTAATGAAAAAAGAAGAGAGAATAATAATTCCTGGACCCGAGATTTATAAATATTGGGAAGATCCGAAGAAGAGAGAAATACTTGAAAAATACAATGAAGAGGATGCACTAAGCACGTTCTTGCTTTCGAAGCTTTTCTTACCGTTTGGAGAACAATTGTCATACTTAACAGGGTTGCCTTTGGATCAAGTGATGGCAGCATCTGTAGGTTACAGAGTAGAATGGTACCTAATGAGAGTTGCTTTTAAGAACAACGAACTCGTTCCTAATAGAGTTGAGAGGAAAGTTACGAGAAGTTACAAGGGAGCTATAGTCCTAAAACCTCTAAGAGGGATCTTCCACAATGTCGCTGTACTAGACTTTTCATCAATGTATCCTAACATCATGATTAAGTATAATGTCGGTCCGGATACTCTCGTGAGACCTGGAGAAGAAGTTGATCCTAATGAGGTTTATGTGTCTCCTGTGGGTCATAAGTTCCGAAAGAGGCCAGACGCTTTCTTCAAGAAATCTCTGGTAACGCTGCTGAACTTAAGGAAGAGCATAAAAGAAGAAATGAAAAAGCTAAAAGAAGACGATCCGAGGTACAAACTCCTCAACGAACGTCAAAAGGCAGTAAAGGTACTAGCAAATGCCCACTATGGTTACATGGGCTGGCCTCATGCTAGATGGTACTGTAGAGAATGCGCTGAAGCGGTTACCGCTTGGGGCAGAGAACTAATACTCAAAGCACTCAAGATAGCAAGAGAGCTGGGGCTCAAAGTAATATATGGCGACACTGATAGCTTGTTTGTAATTTATGATAAAGAAAAAGTCAATAAGTTTATAGAAATAATTGAG
>JALWJF010000013.1:0-4871 GCA_027081755.1 Desulfurococcales archaeon
TTATTGGAATACCAAGCTCTTCATACTTCTCCAACGTTTGAGTTACTTCCTCCGGCTTTAGGGTTCCTAGGTCCTTCGCCTCGAACTTCGAGAGCGCCGGCAAGCCTTGCTCCCCTTAAGCTTAGGGTCCAAGCGGTTAAGGCCAGAGCCAGAGAGCTTAGGGAAAGGAAAGGTAAGGTCCAAGGGCCAAAGGAAGCGATCAGTGAGCCCAAGAACTTTCCAGCGTCTCCTCCAGCGTTGAAGGTTCCAACTCTTCTGCCCACGTCCTTAACCCTAGCCAAAGCAAGCATTACGGACCCCCACCAAGATACGAATGCCTTCGTTAGGAACAAGCCTAAGGGCGAGAGGGGCTGGAAGTATATCAAGAAGGATGAAGAAGTCGTGACCAGCGGAGGTATTAACATGGATAAGTGGCTCTCATTCACGTCTATTAGGACCTTGTTCAAGTAGTAGCCGGAGGCCGAGCCTATTAGGGCAGCCAAGGCCAAGAGCGTCCCGCCCATTGCCCTTCCGAACTCCCTCCCAAATATCGCTACGGCCACTTCTGTATTGACCAACAAGGTCATGAAGCCTAAGGCTATGGATCCGAGCACTATAGCGCTTAGGGGAGGTATGAACACCTTCCCCTTCGTTCTCTTCCTCTCCTTGACGAGCTCTTGCTTAACTAGGAGCAAGACCGAACCAAGCGTTATGAGTATTACGGAGCTCGGTAGCATGGATCTCTTTGGAATTAGGCCTCCCAACAAGAAGGCCAAGAACCAGCCCAAGTTGATGGTCGTGAAGTAAAGCGACGAAGCCCTGCCCCTAAATTCCCTCTTCGCCCTACTCATGGTTAGGGCTTGGAGGGAGGGCCAAGCCAAGCCCGCGGAAATGCCATGAAATATCCTTAAGGCTAAGTAATAGATCGGGGGAAGGTAGGAATAGCCTATTCCTACCAAGCCCAAGGTTAGCATGCCTAAGCCAGCAACTCTAGAACCAAACCTCTTGGTGAACTCTCCTCCAAGGAAGGAAGACATTATCCTTCCTAGAGCGAAGGTCGAGGCTAAGAGGGCTAAGAACGTCCAGCCTTGGTTGAGCGTGTAGAAGGCTGTTCCTATCCTTAGGAGCCTTCCGCTGGTCGTTCCGAGGAAAGCTATCAAGAGAAAGGTATAGAAGCCAGCCATAGTATCGTTACCGCTCTCTGGTATCAAAAGGGAGGTTTTTTGTACGTGTTATTGAACGAGATGCGCGTATGAAGAAAAATTCTTGGGAGTTACTTGAGCTCTCTTATCTCAATTCTACAAGGTATGGGCATCTTTGAGGCTGCTATCTTCAAGGCCTCCTTAGCGGCATCTATATACTGTTTCTTAGTCCTTATTACTAGTATGTCATCGCCCGGAAACACTCTGGCTGCTAGACCGACTGGCTTACCGAAGGCGTGCCTCATTCCTTCCTGAAGCCTGTCCGCACCGGCGAACGCCATGAACTTGTGTTCTCTAAGTACGTGGTGGGGGTACCTCTTTATTATGAAGACGTAGTTGTTTTCACCTATGTCAGAAGAGAGGTTCTTGTGAACCATAACTCTTGCAGCTTCTAGAGCGTTATGCCTTATCTGAGCCTTCTCTAAGGCCACTAGTCTCAGTTCAACTTCGGCCTCGAGGTGAGGGTTGCCCATGACCCACTTTACTACCTTAGGCATTGGGACTCCATGTATGTATTCTTTCCTAGTGTATGGAGGGCCGCTGAAAGACTTTGCGTGTCTTTTAGTAAAACACCTAGCGGGTTTAGCCATAGCCTAAGCACCATAAGGGGTGGAAAAATGTATTTTAAAAATAATGTGGAGTTATTTTTTCTTCCTCCTTCTCTTGATAGCGCTTAGGAAGAATGGTAGTAGGAACGGTCCGGCTATATGGGTTCCCTGATATACAGTTATGGTAGTAGTCTTCTCCGTGGCTTCTTGAACGCTAGTACTGGTGCTGGAGAAGAGAGCCTTGAGAGCAGCTCCTACATCCGGCTCTCCATAGCCTACGTATATGTTAGGAGAGGAACCATAGAGCTTCTTGGCGGTCTTTTCGAGCAGTTTGATGGGGTGATCAGTTACTGAAGATAGTAGAGCTATAGCTCCGCTCACTAGAGGAGCTGCATAGCTGGTGCCGCTTCCTTCAGTAACGTAGTAGCTCGTACCATTATACAGCGGTATGGGATAGGTTTCGTTGATTAATGCCATTAATTTGCCTAATACGCTTCCGCTCCAATATACTCCAATGTTCCAGTTGCCGGGTGCACCGAAGGTTATACTACTTCCATAATTGCTGAAAGACGTTATCATGTTCCTTCCATCTAGGGCTGATACGGCAATCACGCCGGGGCACTGGGCCGGGAATTCATAGAGACCATACTCGTTGTTTAATTGGTCTAAGTTAAGACCGTCATTGCCAGCGGCAACTACAACGGTTAGACCGGCGTACCGCATTGGGTCTATTATACTGCTACAATCACTTGGTAGATCATAAATATCATCATATCCTCCTAGACTCATATTGACCACCTTTAAGTACGGATCAGTAGTGGCCAGTTGTGCAATATAGTTAGCAGCATCGTATAAGGACTCGAAGTCGAATACGCCCTCTACCATTAGCCTGTCGTTAACGGTAGTGTTCTGTATACATGCTGAGAGGTTTTGACAACCAGTTACATTGATAAAGGCTATAGCTATGTAATCGGCCTTAACAGGGATTATTGTTATATTAGGATTGACTCCTAGCAGTACGTTAGTATAGCTTGTGTTTCCATATGCGTTATCCACCGTCGGTAGCTGTGTGCTAGCAACTATTTGGCTGGCAACAAAGGTACCGTGACCCGCTATGTCCTCGCTTGGATTAGTAAATTGGATAAAGACTACAGTAGAATTAGTTCCGCTTACATTGGCGGGAGTCGCGAATATACAGTACTTAGCATATGTGCCATCCGGGAAAGTGTAGTTGAATCCCATGTCCGATACAACCTTTAGTCCGCTTAGGTCAACGGTCCCAGTAGCATTACATAAACCGAACTGTGCTAGCATGTCAACGAGAGCCGTGCTCGCATAGCCTTTGTTATAGTCTACTCTCCCTAGAAGTGGTTGTACGGGGGCCACGCCAGTATCTAGTACAGCTACTTCAGCTTTAGGCACTATTCCTTGGCTCTTTAGTATTTCTAGAGCCTCTCCAGCATTTATGTGATATTTGTCCACTTGCCAAGCTAATCCTTCATTTCCATTCATTTCAGTGTACCAAGGAGTGTATGGCTGGATGTCTTGCACACTTAGTTTTGGGTTTAATACTTGGATTCGGAAGAATTTGTCTACCTTCAGTATAGTATAACCGCCGCTACTAGCTATCTTGACAAACCTAATTATTTGACTCTTTGGTAACAGTTTACCATGAATATGTCCGTAAGCATCTCTATACACCACTATACCGTATTTGGCTATGTCGAAGGTTGGTATGGCTAGTACTAGTACAGATAACACCAAAACGGCCACTACTCTCTTCATTGTTCTCCTTAGCAGAGGCTTACTGGTTGAGTTAAAATCTGTATTTCCATATAGGACCTTTCTCGAGATTAACTAGGACTTATGCTAAA
This sequence comes from Desulfurococcales archaeon, assembly GCA_027081755.1. GTDB lineage: Archaea > Thermoproteota > Thermoprotei_A > Sulfolobales > Ignicoccaceae > Ignicoccus. Next base: position 3,604 of record JALWJF010000013.1, read on the forward strand.
AAACTTAATGCATTGAATAGTAAGAGAATAAGATACAATGATCTTAGAGGTTAGACGAAGGGCTCGACATGTAAAAGCTAATAATGCGGGTAACCTTCGGACCTCTTCATTTCGTCGAGTAATTTATGATACTTCTCTGCAACATCAATGCTCTTTTTGGCAAGTCTCTTAATGTTGAAGCCAGTTTTTGCTGATATAGGTATTACGTCTACAGTCCAAGGGTAGAGCCTCTCTGCTTCATCCCTTATTTCCTCGACTACGTCGTTATATTCTTCAAGCAAGTCAACTTTGTTTACGGCTATCATTAAAGGCCTTCCTGTATAGCCTATCTCTGCTAGGGTTGCCAAGCTAGAAGCCATTTTATCTTTAACATCGTTGACACTCCCATCAACTACCAAAAGGGCAAGATCCGAATAGAGTATCTCCGCCAAAGTTGCGTGGAATGCCTCTATTATTTGAGGAGGTATGCCTTCTATGAAGCCCACAGTATCGATGAAAATACCTTCCTTACCGTCAACCCACACCTTTGTGTGCTTGGGCATTATGGTAGTGAACATTTCTGGCCCTTCTTTTAAGCCCAGTCTGCTTAAGGCGTTTATTAATGCTGTTTTGCCAGCACAAGTGTAACCCGTTATTGCTATCTCAGGTAAGCCCAATCTCTTGGCTCTCCTCTTCTTTTGGTTTTCCCTCATTCTCTTTATCTTATCTAGCTCCCTCTCTATCTTCTTCATTCTCTTATGTATTGCCCTTATCACGTACTCAACCGCGTACTCACCGGGACCTAAGAAGTGAACTTGTTCTCCTTTCTTCACATTCCTTATATATTCTCTAGCAAGAGTTAGTTCATACTTTAGTCTAGCCAACTCTGTCTGGAGCTTGGCTTCTTTACTCCCAGAATGAAGTTCAAATATCTTCAATATCAATGAAGTTCTATCCCAAACTTCTAAATTCAATTCCTTCATTATTCTATAAAGCTGAGAAGGCTTGGGGTTACCAAATATTACCACTATGTCTGGCTTCTCCTCCTCGACCATTTCCTTCAGCCTGTTAAGCCTCCCGGGACCTATGTACGTAGCGGGGTGAGGGCTTCTACAGAAAGGAAGTGTAGCCACTACCTCTAGCTCGGCGGTTTCGCATAGGGCCAAGGCCTCTTGGTAATCTTGAGCCTTTGGGCAAGCGACCAAGATTGCTTTCTTCCTTAAATCCCTCACCTCCTTTCGAGTCGAAATGGGGTTTTTATTCAGAGGGCATCCAAGGCCACTCATCAG
>JALWJF010000013.1:4881-7414 GCA_027081755.1 Desulfurococcales archaeon
TTCTCTATCTTTTATTTTCCTGATCGGTATCGTGTAAGCCACGCTCACCCTTTTTTCCTCCATTAACAATTTGTGAGTTAGAGCCTAAAAACTAGGATTACTAATACGAAAATGCGAATGTACCATATGAGATTAGAACCATTCGCTGCTAATAGAACCATCGGAAGTCATTGAAAGTGTGCGTAATCGAACCTTAAGGGGAATTCATGGGAGGAAGTCTCTAGCTAGATATGGCCTTCCTAATCGAGGTCTCGGGGAACACTTCTCCAGAGTAGCATCTATTACCACTTGTGCTATCCTAGGTCCAACGGTCCTAACTAGCCTTACATTATCTATTCTGAAAGATGAGCACCTTTCCGATATCAATGCCTTGCCCCATCTCTCTCCAGAAATTCTTGGCCTTTCACCGTACCTAACCATCACGTGCAAGTACAAGTGGAGCTTGCCGGGATACCTTAAGGAGGTCAAGGCGAAATCCAAATACTCTGGGGCTAGCTCGGGCAAGGGCATCAATACTCTATCCACTTGACCCCTTAGCCAGTAGCTCACTGAAGCGGAGTCGCCCAATATGGGAATTACTTTGTCCTCAACCTTATTCCTCTTTATATTTTCTATCATAAGCCAGTAGGCGTTTTCATTTATATCGACCGAGTATACTTTGGCTCCCTTTTTCTTCGCTATAAGGATTGAAAACGGTCCGACACCAGCGAACATGTTAAAGACTACTTCCCAAGGCTCCACGAGTTCGGCTATTCTCAAGTGCTCTCCCGAGAGCCTTGGCACCATGAAGACCTTGCTTATGTCAACCAAATACTCGCATCCGTGTTCTCTGTAGACCGTTTCTGTCCTCTTCTCACCAGCTAAGTGGATCAGATCTCTCAAGCGGTAAGGCGCTTTAGTGCCGGGCTCAATGGCCCAGACGGACTTTATGCCGGGCATTCTCTTAACTAACTCCTTTCCCAAAACCTTTAGCTCTTCTATTGGATATCCGAACTTTCTATGGATCAACGCGATATCTCCTATGACATCTATTCTGCTCCAAACGTCATCTTTACCTAGCACTTCCTTCGCTATTTTCTTCAGAAGCCTCTCCGTAGCACTTCACCCTATAAGGGTGGGAATATGTAAAGCGAAAAGGTCTGTGAGGAAATACATGGGCGCCGAGGGATGAGGACTCGGTTCTCGGCCGAGGCCTATTAACCTTACTTTACACTGTAGAAGGGCCTTAAGATGAAGGTGAGGCTCGTCCTAGTGGAGCCCGAAGGAAAGATAAATATGGGATTTATAATAAGGTTGGCGAAGAACTTCGAGGTAGATGAAGTAGTACTGATAAACCCTAAATTTGAAATTGACGATGAAGTTCTCCGCTTTGCTGCCCAAGGAAAGGATTACGTGAGTAAGGTAAAGGTTGTGAATGACCTAGATGATGCACTAGAAGGCTTGAAAGTTTGCACTTCTGCAAAGGTTTCCCATAGGGACCCTTTAAGAGACTTCATAGTACCTTGGGAGCTACCAGAGAAGGTCGGTGTGCCAGGAGTTCTAACCTTGGTCTTCGGTAGGGAAAGCGTGGGTCTTACCAGAGAAGAGCTGAAGAAGTGCGATCTGCTATTGCACATACCGGCCTCATCCCAGTATCCCGTTCTGAACTTGTCCCATGCCGTTGCAATCGTCCTCTGGGAAGTTTGGAAAGCCTACCGCTTAAATAAGGCTAACCTACCGAAGCCAGCAACCCAAGAAAGGATAAACTTGGTTATGAGACATGCGAAAGAACTGTTGGAAAGGTTTGTAGGAGACGAGGAGAAAAGGGAGAGGTTGCTGGAGTCCTTAAAGAAGCTCCTTTCGAAGGGAACGGACCTAGAGGTCGGAGCTTTGCTCTATTTGCTAGGTAAATGTTCGAACGTTTTGGGTCTAGAACAAAAGCGTAAGGAATAATAAATAGCATCGAAGCCTTACCGCAACTAAACTAGCATTATCTTATAGGTATATCTTACTTTCCCTTTTCGGATGAAGAATGGAATGTGTACGATTCAGACTGGAATTGCGGGTTGAGCCAATTGAAGCCAGCAGTTATACTGCGTGGGTACCCATTGAGGTATTGAAGATTGTTGATGAAAGATTTAAGGAATATTATTATGGCTTGTATAACAACATAACAGTTCACATAACCCCTCTCCTAGATGGGGAAGGGAAGGCCATTTATCCCAGAGTCCCCGTTAAGTGTTCCTTCTGTAAGGTAGAAAAACCCAAGGGAATAAGGAAGATAAAGATTCCCCAAAAGGTCTGGTTCGAGGTATCCTTTCCTAGAGGAGTGTTTCATTTGAAGCCAGTCGAGGGAGACATAAGCTATAACGATAATGAAAACGATATTGAAATGCATTTCGAAATAGTTGAGATAAGGAGAGTTGATGTTGAGTTAGAGCCCTCAAAAACGTATTCCATCTTATTCAGAGGTCCAAGCTTGTTCCCGGATCCTTACTCCGAACCCTACGAGCCTCTAAACATGCGCTTTCTTCCATTACCATCTATACTATTC
>JALWJF010000014.1 GCA_027081755.1 Desulfurococcales archaeon
AACCTTCTAGAATTGAGGCAATGTTGAAGTGGTTGAAAGAACGGAAAGAGAAAGTGTGATCGGATTAAAAGGCAACAGACTATTCAACAAGTGGGCTTGAGAGAGCGAAATGGAGAGGTTTGGAAATTACCAGTCTATTAGTCTCTTGCCTCTTTGGGCCAAGAAGAGGTCTACCCACTCTTCTTTTACACCTTTTCCTCCTTCTTCTTCTTCAATTCCCCAATAGTGCTTTAGCACCTTCCTAGCAAACGACTTCAGTATGGCCACTTGCTTCTTGAAGCCTATTCCAGTATCTTCTGTAACCTCCTCCCAAGTTTTACTCTGGAGTACCTTTGTAATTAGAACTACCTTGCTTTCCTCGTCTATCTCAGGCCTCCAGACCTTAGGTTGAGAGAAGTAGGCTAAGGTTAAGCGATACACCAAATCAGAGGCAGCTTCAAAGGTCATGGGACCGTAGGCATAGATCCACAGTCTGTCTAAGTCTACCGGATGTAGGTGAGGTACCTTCAGATCCGGTTGTATTGGTATGGGCTCGACTTCGAGTATTGCCTTAGCGACGTCCCACTCCAATCCCCTGTAGTTTAGGTGTAAGCTGAGCAAGAGCCTCCTCCTAAATAGCCTGTTAGCTTCCAAGATCAGCTTCCTCAAGTTCTGCTTTAGTGGATGTGTTAGGAGCACCGTGAACTCTCCGCTTGAAGGATTCCTATCGGGGCTCATGTGAACTGGTAAGAAGCCCGATCTTAGCCAGAACCTCAAGAGCCTCTCAGTTACGCCGAAGCCCGTAGCAACCCAGTCGTAGTCCCTCTCCTTGGCCTCTTCTATTACGTATTTTAGACCGAAGGTGCCTATGCCCATCCCCTGGACGTCCGGATGAGTTGCTATCCTAACTACCCTCCATCCCTTGGTGTACGCGAATTCCCTAACTCTCAAATGTTTCAAGAATCTGTCCGGTATTATGTTGCCCGGTATCTTGCCTCCGGTCAAGAGCTCGTCTATCATATCCTCCGGTATGGGACCCTCTTCTGCTAGGTGGATGGCTCCAACTACTTTCCCGGTCTCTGTGATAACTGCTCTGGGGGTGTGGTGAGGGGCGTCGGCAATCATGGCCAAATCGTCGGGCTCGTTCCTATAATGAGCCAAGACATATATGCCGAAGAGCTGCCTTAGGAAGGGCTCTCCCTCCTTCGAGAAGAGCCATTCGGGCGTTACCCTTACGTACTTCAGCCTCCCCTCTTTTATTGCCTTAATATCTTCCTCATCCAGCTTTGCGGGCTCAGCGTCCAGCAATAAGGCATCGTAAAGCCACCTCTCTACGGGATCCCCTTTAGCATACCTAATCGGTTCATCCATTGAAATGTGCTTAAGCTCGGTGTCCTTGTCCTCCTTTAAGGCAGGCAAGAACCTTACGTTGAAGCCTCTCCCAGCTCCTTCATAGCCGTGGATTGTGGTGGCGTACAAGCTCCTCTTGTGGTTCCTCCATATTTTGTGAAGCAAGGGAACGGGTATTCCGGCGGCCTCATCAACTACTACCAAGTCAGCGTTCTTCCTAGCGGCCTCTGCTGGAGGCCAATACTCTATACTCCAACCCTCGCCGTGAATTTCATATATCATGCTCCCTCTCTCGAGCCTCTTTACCTTAATTCCCAAGGTATTTGCAGCTTTAATGGCTAACTTAAAGAGTGTCTGGACGCCTATGGGATCAGAGCTAGTAACTATTACCTTCACGAATGCATTCTTACTCTTTCTAAAGTACTCTACAAAGCCTATGAGGCCTATTCCGACAGCCCCACTCTTACCTCTGCCTCTGTCAGCAGTAACTATCAGCACCCTGTGCTTTTTCTTCCTTCCCAACAACCACTCCATTTCGTGTATTACCTTAACTTGGTCTTGTGTTAGGGCCAGCTCGTAGAGCTTCTTTGGGAACTTGGACTTTGGCGGAGGTTCGGGTTTATAGGGCTTCCACTTTGGGCTCTCGAAGGTTTCTTGCTTTATCACTTTTTCCTCGTCGACGTGATAGACGTGAGAGGGATGCTCCAAGATCTTTCTTTTGAACCACGTTATGAACACGTGCCTTGGTTTTGGATATTGGGGGACGGTCAAGTTTAACTTGAAGAGGGTCTCTAAAGTATCCCATTCTTCCCATTTGGGAACCAGAAGTATTACCGGACCCCCTCCTTCTACCACCTCTACGAGTCTTCCTACATCATTTGGCTTCAAGTCCTTGGTAAGATCCAGCACCAAGCCTTGGAACGTGGTTCCCAAGAGCTTGTTGGACGCTTCATAAACGTTTATATTGAGCTTTATGGTCTCTGCTTGTTCCTTTATTGTGCTTTTCACTATGTCCTTTATCTCTCTAGCTTCCGGGAATTCGTCGTGGAACACGTATAGTACTTGCCCTTTATCCATATCCCTCCTTTTCCTTATCCTATCATAAAGCAAGAGTACTTCCTTTGCCGTCTCCCCCATCTTTTTTGGATCGTTTCCAGAAAGCACTATCAACCTCCTGTGTCTCCCTTCAATCGCATTTTCCAAATCGTCTTCCAGCTTCTGCAAGAACTCCTTCACTTCGGGCCCCAGCCTAGCGCATTGAGTTGAGTATTAGTATAGCTGAGTCGATTTAAGGGGTACGAAAATTAGGTCCGAAATGAGGGGCTAACTTTGTGGAAAGATGTGTGACCACTACTCCTCTAAGCTAAAGAACGATTTAATAAAATGGATGAAGGAGGATAGCCCCTTAGGAGACCTCACAGTAGATGCTATCTTCAATGAGGAGAAAGACATAATAATGAACATAGTAGCTAACGATGAAGTTTACCTCGTCTGCCCAGAGCTACTAAAAGCGACCATGGGATGCTTTTACATAGACGCAAACGTAAAGGAAAAAGGCTGGCATGAAGGAGTGATAATGAGCTTTGAGGGAGATGCTAGAAGACTCTTAACGATGGAAAGACCGTTGTTGAACTTTTTGATATATGTACTTTCGATATCAACGGAGGTCAGGAAAGTTAGGAATTTGCTGGACGAAAAGGGTTTCAAGAACGTTAGGGTAGCAGTGACCAGGAAGACGTTGCCCGGAATGAGGTTTTGGGCCAAACTCTTTGCCAGGGAAGCTGGAGCTGATACCCATAGACTGTCCTTGAGCGATATGATAATGGTAAAGGATACCCACGCCGAAGCTTTTGGTTCCTTGGTCGAGGCCGTAAAGAGGGCTAGGGAAAGGGCTTCCTTTGCACATAAGATAGAGGTAGAAGTCTCGTCTTTAGAGGAAGCTCTTGAGGTATTGCCTTATGTTGACGTAATAATGCTTGATAATGTCACTCCTAAAGAGGCAAAGGAATATGCGTGTGAGATAAAGAAAAAGAGGAAAGACGTCATAGTTGAGGTTAGCGGGGGAATAAGGAAAGACAACGTTCTGGACTACTTGAACGAGTGTATTGATGTGGTTAGCATGGGATACTTAACCATGTTCCCCCCTAGGGTGGATTTGAGCGCTGTGGTGGAATGAGCGAGTCCTTCCGGGCTTCTGATGGATGATGAGGGACTACCGAGCGACCAAAATCTTCTCTAAAACCTCGTCCAGTCTCTTAAGATCCGCATAAGCTGAACAAACTTGTACCTTGCCTCCGACCTCTTCCAGTCCCATTTCCTTAAGCATTTTGATTATTTTGGTATAGTCCCTATTGCCCCCTCTACAGTATATCCTGGCTCTCTCGTTATCGATGGTTATAATTATGGTTTCTCCTTCTTTAAGTCTCTTCCATAAAGCGTTGGCGAAATTATGCAAGCTTGGGTCGCCGTAGACTTTACATACCTTTACCCCGTTCACCTTTTCACATTCAGTCTTATTCAGTAGCTCTTCTATCCTCTTCTGCACTTCTCTCCTCTTCTCCCACAAATAGCTGTCATTGTATAATTCATCCAGCGTCATGTCTTTTAACTTGAATATGTACTTTTTAATGCAGTCATAGTCGTTTAAGCGATAACAAGCGTTCAACAGAGCAGCAGCCTCTTTGACCTTCTCTTTATCAAGTTTTTCTTTTTTTACTATCTCCTCCCATATTGGGTTACCCTCCGGATTCACAAGGTCAGCTGCTATGGCTACTGCGTCCCTCCAGTCTAGGGGCAAATTGAAGTACTCTGAAAGCACAATCGAGGCTGATGGTGGTGCTTCTCCTTCTAGGGCGGGGTTTATCGTCTTGCCACAAGGGGGCTTGGAGCCGGGATGGTGGTCAATGTAGATCAGGTCCTTAACTCTCTTGCACACCTCGATCCAGTCTTCGTAAGGTAATGAATAATCCAGTACATAAAGTACATCGCCGAAGGCATTGGGCGGTATTGCCTTAAACCTCCAGCTGCCTATTTTGGGAATATACACTTCCTTGACATCTATAACTTCTAGCAGCTTAGAGGCGCTAACTATTCCATCAGTGTCCCAATGCGTTAATACCTTCAAATCCTCTTACCGTGGAGGACCGGTAGGGGAGAAATTTAGGCAGACGGCCTAGGGACCTTTAAAGCCCTCTTTTAAGAGCATGGTTATTTCTTCCAAAGCCTTCCATCCGTTTTCTTTGCATATGAGCAAGGTTCTCGGACCCTTAAGCGTTAAGGCCTTCCTCAGTTCAATCATCCCCTCTTGGCAGAGCTTCTCGGCACAGCTCCAAGCCGTCGAGTTCTTTAAGTTGGTAATCCTCACGACTTCAGAAAACAGCATTTCACCCTTCGTACAAACTGCTATTAGCACTAGCAAGCACTTAACGCTGCTCACTCTCTCCAACATAAGGTAGCACCTCGTAAAGGGCCTCTAGGGCTCTGGCAACGGCCGCCAGGGAGTAACAAGCGATCAAAGCTAGCATGAACATAACCCACTGCTCGAAGATGCTCATGCCTACTAGGTATGCTACCAGCGTTAAGGCGACAGTTCCCCAGCCGGCCACCAAATCCCAAACGCCTTCCTTGCCCAAGCTCAACGCTATTCCAGTGAGCCAGCCTGCCACGGAGCCGGCAGATCCTAGGGGAGGATCTATAATGCCGAAAGCGAAGTCTAGAATTATTGCTAGTATTACAGACCTCACTATTACGTTTTTATTACTCAGCTCGGCTACTCTGACCCTCTTGGCTTTCCGGAATAAGGTTATGTAAGGTATTAAACCAATTAACATTAGCCACAGGGGCCAGTAGCTCTTTGTTAGTAACATTAGGTAAGTTACGAAGCCACCCAAAGGGACCCACAGCGCATATGCTAGAGACAGTAACCTCCTATACTCCGCCTCCCTCAATGCCTTCATTACATTGAGTACGTCCTCCACACTCTCACCGCAAGTCATTTTTCAAAACGATATGTCATAAGGGGACGAAGTCTTCCGAAATATCGGAGTTATCGCTAGAGCTAAGCGGATATATACTCACATAAACCTTAGTGAGAGGGCGGGAAGGCTTTGGTAAAGCCTGGCAAGTACTTCGAAAGCGGCGCTTGGGCGGCCTCTATGGGAGCCCTAGCGGTGGGCGCCAACTACTTCGCCTATTATCCAATAGAGCCAGCCACCGACATAGCGGAGCAAATGATTAGGAATGGACCCAAACAAGGCATGGTCATCTTTGAAGCCGAGGACGAGATCTCCGCGTTGGGTTCGGCGATAGGTGCATCTTGGGCGGGAGCAAAGGCATTCACCTCCACCTCCGGACCGGGCTTTTCCCTAATGCAAGAGCACATCTCCTATGCAGCCATGACTGAGACTCCAGTGGTACTGATCAACGGAATGAGAGAGGGTCCCAGCACGGGTCAAGCAACCAAGGCCGCCCAGCAAGACGTCATGCAGACCAAATGGGGAGGACATGGAGATTATGAGGTCATTACTTATTTGCCCTATAGCGCCCAAGAAATGTTCGATTTGACGGTCAAGGCATTCAACCAAGCTGAAAGGTGGAGAGTACCGGTCATGGTAATGGCCGATAAAGTAACGGTGCTCCTCATGGAAGAGGTTGTCATCCCGGAGAAAGTTGAAGTTGTGAATAGGAAGAAGCCAAAGGTTCCCCCGGAGCAGTTTAAGCCGTTTGAACCCGAAGAGGACCTAGTCCCCCCAATGCCGGAATTTGGCACCGGCTATAGAGTGCACGTAACCGGCGTAACACACGATGAGAGGGGAATACCGATAAGTGAGGACCCGTGGGTTCATCACAAGCTAGTAAAGAGGTTGTGTGACAAAATAAGGAAGAACAGGGACAAAATAGTTGAGTACGAACTCTATGGAGACGAGGACCCAGAGATATTGATCTTCGCCTACGGATTCCCGGCTAGGGCTGCGAAGGTTGCAGTTGATATAGCAAGGAAGGCCGGCAAGAAGGCCGCTTTGTTTAGGCCAAAAACGGCTTTCCCCTTCCCAGACAAGGAACTAAAGGAGGTCGCAAGGAAAGCGCAGAAGGTCATAGTCGTAGAGTGGAACTACGGTCAGCTCTTACACGAGGTTTTGAAGGTTGTTCCCGAAGAGAAGGTATCTTTCGTGTATCGTATTGGTGAGATCCCCATTCCTCCCGAACAAATACTTGAGGAAGGAGGTGTTAGGATATGAGCGAGGTGTTGGAAAGAGCAAGAGAAAAGCTTAGGAAAATGCCCCAAATGGAGTTGGCCAGAGCGGAAGCGTTACCTCATAGCCTGTGTCCGGGCTGCGGCATAGGAACGATACTTAATACATTCATAAGGGCGATGTACGAGCTAAAAGAGGAAGGAAAGCTGGATCCTGACAAGCTGGTAGTCATAAGCGGAATAGGCTGTTCAGGCAGAATAAGCGGCTTCATAAAGACGGACTCTATGCATACCACACACGGAAGGCCCATAGCCTTCGCAACTGGAGTAAAGATAGCAAAGCCTGAACTCAACGTCTGGGTCTTTGGCGGAGATGCCGACCTATTCCAAATAGGTTTGAACCACACCCTCCAAGCTGCGAGGAGGAACATAGACCTAAAGGTAGTAATGGTGAACAACTTCAACATAGCGATGACTGGAGGTGTGCCTACAGTGACTACTCCGCTAGGTGCAATAACTAAGTACTCTCCAAAGGGTTGGTTCGAGAGGTCCTTCAACATACCCAAACTAATGGCCTCAGCTGGAGCAACTTATGTAGCCAGGTGGACCACTGCCCACGTCTTCCAGCTAAAGAACACTTTCAAGAAGATGGCAATGAGAAAGGGTTTCAGCTTCTTAGAAGTAATATCTCAGTGTCCAGTGCTATTTGGAAGGTACAACAAGTTTAGGGATCCCTACGCTATGGTTGAATGGTTCATGAGGAATAGCAAGGTCGTGAGAGGAGAGAAGCACTTGGACGACGCGTCTATAGAGTTCGGGAAGCCCATTTTAGTGGGAGAGTTCGTAGAATATGAGGCACCCGAATACGTTGAAAAGTTATACGAAGCTGAGG
>JALWJF010000015.1 GCA_027081755.1 Desulfurococcales archaeon
GGTGTTACCAATCGATGCAATACAAATAATTAAGAAAACACGAAAGAGAACTGAAAGTTATTGTCACCACCATTTAGAAGTTCTTCAAGAATAGGGGAAAACACGAAAGAGAACTGAAAGCAAAAAGAACATAGAGGTAAAGAAAGTCAGCGAACATGAAAACACGAAAGAGAACTGAAAGGCGATAAGGGTTAGGGGGCTGAGCAAGTGGTACCGCCTGAAAACACGAAAGAGAACTGAAAGTCTTGCGTTAGCTGCACGTTCGTTATGTTTCCATTAGGAAAACACGAAAGAGAACTGAAAGCGTGGAAGTCCATACCTCTTCTTGAACTCCTCTAATGAAAACACGAAAGAGAACTGAAAGCAGACAATACGCAATACCATTCAGCAATGAATATTACGAAAACACGAAAGAGAACTGAAAGATGACGAACAAACTGCGGTGAACAGCGCGCTAAGCGGAAAACACGAAAGAGAACTGAAAGCGGAAGGCTGATGCACTTTAGCATAGATGGAAATGAAATGAAAACACGAAAGAGAACTGAAAGGCTCGAGGGAGGAGACGATAAGGTTCAGTTCAGTACGAAAACACGAAAGAGAACTGAAAGCTTATTGGTTTGAACTATATCAAGCGCAAAAAACGGGCCTGAAAACACGAAAGAGAACTGAAAGACTATCCTGTTGACGTCACAGTCCTCAATCGCCAAGTCGAAAACACGAAAGAGAACTGAAAGATATGGCTGATGAGCGTGATCAACCTATTGCTCAACGCGAAAACACGAAAGAGAACTGAAAGATTGTCGCTTTGCCCTCTTGACTATTGTAGTCTATGGTGAAAACACGAAAGAGAACTGAAAGATAATGAAGAATGTACCGTGTGCAAAATGACTAAGTCAAGAAAACACGAAAGAGAACTGAAAGCTCCCCTCTTTATGGGCATCTCAAAGTCTCCTCCAGCGAAAACACGAAAGAGAACTGAAAGTCTCAAGATCATTTAGAGGGGGTGGACGAGTGTGAACTTGAGAAAACACGTACGAGAACTGAAAGTACTATGACTATTATGATGAGTAAGGAGTTCATCTTAAGGACATTGAAAGAAGCTTTAGAGGCCCTAAAGAACGGGGACATACCATTAGCGGAGCTCGACATAATTGAAGCTATGAACCTTATTTCGAAGATGGACGATGAAGAAGTGAAATTCTGGTGTTGACCCTAGGTGGAAGTATGGCTGCTAAACAAAAGGATGTACTAACCATAAGCATAAAGGTCTCCCCTAAGGAGTACGAGCTCCATCACAACCTTACTGAGAAGCAGAAGAACCTAAGGAAGCTCTTCCGCTTAGTGCTGATAGCTGCAGCCAGCGAAGAGAGCTTCGGAGAAGTCCTTGAGATAAGCTCTGAGATAAAACTTAGCAACGATACAGAGGAGTTCATTAGAGAACTAATAGGAGACATGAATCTTAAGAAAATAGCAAAGAAGACGATAGGGCTACTACTTACTATGAAGAATATGTTAAGCTGTGACCCTCATTTGACTTGTCGCGACTTTTGGCTAACCACGCTGCTGAGATAAAGCTGCTAAGAGAGGTCTTCCACAAGATTTGACCCTTTCCTTCTTTTCCGAGTACCTCGGGTACTCTCCTCGCGCCCTCTCCTATACTCTCTCCTAACTCGGTTTGTCGCTCGTATTACCTACGCTGGTATTACGGGAGTTTATAAATCCCTTTAAAAACTTTGGTATTACTACGGTAGGTAATACGTTGAGAAACCGGGTCGGTGCCCTATAGAATAGGCTCGCAGAGTGCAGTACTCTCAATACTACAGCTTGTAGCGTTCTCCAAACTACAAAATTTATAAGCGGAGTAGCAGAAGTGCTACACGGGAGAAGGATGCTAGGGCCGAAGGAGAGGGAACTCCTCAAGTTCCTCTCTGAAGGACCAAAGCTAATGCAAGAGATCTACGAGCATTTCCAAGCGGATACAGAGGGCAAGAAGGCAAACGTTCGGAAGCTAGTATCAAAGCTTAGGAACAAGGGATTAATAGGAAAGCTTCCTAAGGCGCCTTACTATGTGCTCACTCCCAAAGGGAAGAAGATCTTGGAGTGCATTAGGCTTCTGGAAGAGTAGTACTTTCAATTCTCTCTTGAGTATAATTCGGTGGGATTATGAGTAAGAGAGATTTGTTCATACCGCCCGTTGAGTACCTCATGATAACGATAGAGGATATGAACAAGATGGACGAAGAAATAAGGCCTAAGGGTGACACTAGACAAAAGCTAGAACAAGCAGTAGCTGCTGTAGAGTTCATGGTATCTTACCTAGAAGAGTCGAATTTGTCCAGAGAAGAGGTCGTTGCCATAGCTGCTGGAAAGCTACTCTACGAGCTGATACTCCTTCACCCGCTAGAGGACGGGAACAAACGCTTTGCCACTGTAGTCTACTTAGCTACCCTTAAGATCAACGGCTTTGAGATAATAATAGAGGGAGCCGCTCTAAGCATGGTCTTCGACGCCGTAGTGAGATTAGCTAGGAATCCAAAGGAGTGGGATGAAGTGGAAGAAGCGCTCAAGGAGCTAGCAGAGGTAGTAAAAAGGTACTCAAGAGTTATTTCAGCCCTCGACTCCTAGTATCTCCCTCTTGATGACGTCCTCTGGAACCCCTTTGTCGTAGGCCTTGAGGGCCTCTAGAAGGGGCTTGAAGTCCCTAATAACCTCTCTAACTCTCCTTTCCCATTCGCTTATGGTTACTGTAGCCATTTATGCCGCACCCCTATAGTGTAGCATAATTCGTGTAATAAAGTGTTGGTGACAGAATTATAGTCCGAGGGGAAGACATGAGAAGGAAGAAAGGCGACCTTCCGATAGCCCTAGCAGCAGTTGGAAGCGGCTTCGGAGTCCCAGTCATGCAGATAAACGCAACAGTAGGATATCTGCTCGTCGTGACTGGGGCCATAGGCAGCTACCTCATAGGTAAAGCGATAGAGAAGGTGATAGAGAGTGAAGACAAAAGAAATCAATAGGGAGCTAGCAAAGATATTCTAGAATAGGCTCGCGGAGTGAGTAAGAGGGGATACTCACCTCTCTCAAGATATAGGAAGAAGAGGTTGGGCTAGGGCAAGTCTAATCTGATTTACTAATTGGTCTAAGCCTTATCTCCCCTGTTTCCTCATCTATTTCAAGTTCCAGTTCCTCTCCGAACTTTTCGACGTACCACTTGGGCACGCTGAAGCGAATAGCGTAGCCCTCAGCGACGTAGACCTTGTCGCCCTTCCTCTTGGTTCGTTTAGTTTTGTTGATCCGAATAACGCGCTTCATCCTTCCACCGGAGAGGAATGTCTTTAGGCCACTAAAAGTCTGTCGCCACAGAAACGCTTTTAATCTGTGGCGACAGAATTAGGAACGGGAGAGCGGGCGGGGATGATGAGGGGCTGACACACGGATCCCATGACGAGAAGGCGGTATGCTGATCCCTCCGACCCGCCCGCTCATGATACCCTTCCCAATTAATCCTTAAAAATATTGAATAAACGGGATTAGAACGCTTCTCGCTGCGCTAAGCAGCCAGAACTCAAATTCTCTTAAGGGAGGAAAGAAAACATGAAGGAGAACTGAAAGTTCATACAAGAAATGCTGTTGAACAACCTTTACTACATTCTCCCAAACTTAGAAGATACCAATGGAGTAGAGCTTCTCACCACCCGAGGACGCCGCCTATGTCTGCGCCCTCTTCCATCTCAGTTGCACAGTTTATTGCCAGCGCCATTATTTTGTCGCTCAACCATTTCCTCACAAAGTCCAGCTTGTTCTCCTCTACTACATACATATCGTTGAGCTTGGTCTCACCACACTTGCCGGCAAACCTAGCCTCTATCATGTTCTTTCCTCTCTTACCGAAGGTCACCTCTACTTCCATCTCATAGCTTCCGGGCTTGATTTTCCTCGTCTCTCCTCCAGCGTTAATTTCTCCTTCCTTTTCGATCTCAAAGGATATCTTCATTACTATTGAGCCTTCACCCTCTTGCACCTCTACCTTTGGCTCTCCCTTCAAATAACCCTCTAGGAACTCCAGCCCCTTCACGGCAGCTTTGGTAGCGGAACGAGCACTAATCATACTCTTACCCATAGAGGGCCTCAGAAGGGGATATTTGAAGGTAGCACGCCCTGGCATCGAGAGTGTAGGATAGGTCTGAGGTGTCTTTAGGGGGTTGTGCGGGGGCTCGGGGTGGTCCGTTGGGCCTCTACGGCCCTCATACACCATGGCAAATAGTCCTAGATATAAGTCTTAGCCTATCCAGACCACGTCCAAACTAACGCACTTGGCCTCTTTCCCTAGGAAGGAGCTGAAGGAGGGCTCAGTCCTTCCCTCGTCCCCGCTCACCAGTTCCTTTATGTAGAGCCCGCCTTGGGCCTTAATGAGAGCCATAAAGGACCTCTGGTTCAACTTCTTTGTCTTTACGTAATAAACTTTCTTCTCCCTTACCTTGTCCGCCCTGCGATGGCTAACCCTCTTGGGAGTCCTCTGGCTAACTATTATGTCTCTGAAGAACTCCTCTAGCACCGTTAACTCTTCCTCGCTTATCCCCTCGGGTACGTAGACTATTGCCAAGTAAACCTTGCTCTTAAGGGCATCTTGTTCCTTTATTTTCTCCACCCAATCTCTAGTCACATACTTTTCAAAGACGAACTCTACCTTGCCATCTGAGTAAGGCTTCAATTCCAAGCTCCTCTTCTTGGGCTTCCTTATCTCTGCTACGAACGGCCTGCCGGTGCCCAAGGCCCTAACGTCCACGTCCTCTCTCCCAGAAGCATGCAGTAGGACCTCCTCTCCTTGGAAGTCCTTCAAAGCCTTCTCTAAGGCTTCCTCCACGGAATACGGATACTTCCACTTGGCTTGAGAGACGTTCCTCACGAGCTTCTTATATCTTCCAAAGATGAACACCGGTTTAACTTGAAGCTTGACTTGGTCATTGCTAATGTCAACTATCGCGACTACGTCGGGATCTACAAAGTCTGGCTCTTTCTTAAGCATCTCTTTTAACTTCTTCCCAACCTCCCTCTTGAACGAGTTCTTTATACTCTCGGAATAAGGAAGCCTAAAGGCAGAAATTATTTCCCTTTGCCTCTCCTCCATACCTCCACAGTCCGTGCAGCCGACCAAGAACGTGTCGAACTCGTACTCCTTCAGAATGTCGTAAATTTTCTTCGCCCATTCTTCGACCAGCTCCTCCCACTTTCCCCCACACACGTAGCAGCTCTTCCTCTGGACTTTGAGGTCCAACATCCCGGCCACCCTAACAGTTTCCTCATTATCCAAGTTACTCATTATCTTTTCCATCTCTTCCCTCGTTATTTCGCCTTCTCTCACCATTCTGTCCAGCTCCATTATTATGATCCTTCTCAGCGCCTCTCCCCTAGCCTTGTTCCCTAGGCCCTTGCCCAATCTGGCGAACAAAGAACCCAAACAGTGATCACAGAGCGGGTATGTCTCCACGACCTCCAAAGCGTCCCTATCCAGCCTCACGCTTGACCCCTTTCAGAGAGCATGTAAGCTAATTTGTAAGGGTAAACTCTACTCTTGCCAAGATCGTCGAAGTCATAGAGCGAGACGAAGTAGAGGTATCTGGAAACCCTCTTCCACACGCGAAGGACCTTTGACGGCGGGAAGGGGGCATCGGGATAAGCCATCAGAACCGCTAAGGCGATGCCCTTCCCCCACATCCGGTAGAGCCTCAAAGGCGTTTCTTCAGCGCCCTTCCAAGTGGTAGTTATATAAAACACGTAGGGGGAAAATGGAGCTCTCGTGGGCTCGCCCTTCACCTCGTTCACCTTTACGGATAGGCTCCTCAGCCTCCGAACGATCTCTTTAACGACCCCATGTTCAACAACCTCGTCTACGGGGTTATCTATTATAAGTGCCATCTTTACCTTCTTCTTTTCCTTCACCTTTGTAAACACCCTCAGATCGTTGGGTAGTGAGGCGTTGAAGGGATCCTTGGGGTCTAAGCCCCAATAAGAAGTCTTAACAAAGCCCGTAGCGCTGGACGCCAAAACGATCCTCTCCATATAGGCTCTCAGGTCTGGCACTACCCTTGTCAGCTTAACTTTCTTAAACTCGTTGAACACACTCACGTCCAGCTTTGGGGATAGCTCTAAGTACGCGTAACTATCGGCTATTGGATAGTCCACCTCAACCTCTTTCAGTATTCCTAAATCCAAGAGTAGTTCTACCAGATCATCGAAATAGCCCTTATCCCACAGGTAAAGTATCTTAGGAGTGTTGACGTCCAGAGCAGTACATACCTTGTCTAGTAGCCTATGGTAGGATGAATCATAGCTGAGTATGAAGCTCCTAAACGCTTCCACATCGTTTTGTAGGACCCTCACTATCCTTCTCACTAACGCGCTCTTCCTACCCAACATGACGAATAGCATGTGTACGACTTGATTAGAGAGGTCCTAGCTCCAATACCGGGAATGACTTGGTCAGTGCGGGATTTATGTCGAGGCTCTCGAGGACTTGAGGTAAGAGCTTCACGAGGCTGTAGTCAACTATTTTCTCAGATAAGAATTCGGCGCATAGCTTGTCAACGAAATCTACGTCGTTATTGAGGTAATAGCTCATGAACACGAGGGCGAGGTTTGTCATGCAGTGCTGAACCTCGTGTGCGGTTATTATGGACTCCACCAGCGCGCTGGCGGCATCCCTCGACACCCCCATTTCTTTCTCCAAACGATCAATTACATTATCTACGAGAGACATGATAACTGGTAATGATTTCATCCTCATATACGACTACCTAGCCGTACCAACCAAGAGAGAGCCTCCGAAGGATCTCTGAAGACCTTAACGGGACTTAGCCCCCTCGAGTCTATACCTTCTTTCATCAATTCAAAGTACTTGTCGCTGTCCATGCCGTAGCCGTAAACTAACGCTACGGGCCTTCTCTCCCTGTAAGCCATTAAGACCTCCATAACCGTCCCGGCTCCCCCTCCTAAGGCCAACAAAGCTTGGGAAGACCTAACCAAGAGTACGCTTCTGGCATTGGGGCTCATGCCAGTTTCTATCACGTCTGCCGGATATGGACACTTGGCCCCTTCCGGCAAGAAAACCTTTACCTTAACTCCTCTCTTCATCGCCTCCCTAACTACGCTTCCCATTAAGCCCCAGCACCCTCCGAGGGCAAGTTCAACCTTCAAGGCGCTGGCTCCCTCAGCCAGCTTAATTGCAAGCTCCTCCGGACCTTCGCAACCACAAGCAGCTACTGCAACCCTCATGGCTCCCTTCAAGGTTAAACGGCCGGGACGTTATTCTGTAACGGTGGAAACTTTGAAAGGGTTGGCCTCGACTGCCCCCTTTATAAACGCCCTAACGATAAACTTTGCCACGCTTCA
>JALWJF010000016.1 GCA_027081755.1 Desulfurococcales archaeon
CCTAGATAAGAGCGAGCAGTATCGGTTCTTCAAGTAGGATAGATCTTTGAACATGTTCCGAGCACTCTTACCCAAAGCATTAAGGTAGGCACAACAAAGGCCAAGTGCCCAAGGAACGGGCTCTGGCTCGTACCTCACAACCACTTTATATAAAGCTCCCCATGAAGGTTCGCCTATACGACCGAAGATAAAGTCTATCAAGCTCATGTTATTTATCTTAAACGCTCTTTCTACATCCCCAAAGGTTTGGGGATTCCGAACGTAATTGGCTAAGAGAGCTCTGAGGGCCCACCTAAGCCTCCCTATTAAGGATGGAGTCAAGTGAGGTTTAGTTGGAAATATATTGACCTTTACGGTACCACCACGTTTATCTATATTGTTAACCTCAACTTCCCAACTGCTAGTCTTAAAGTCTCCAGGCATGAAGGGAGTGAAGTTTACGAACTTCTTCTTATACACGACGTCTTCGTCCAGATCAACGAAGTCCAGCGGGAGTTCTAGGTTAAACAAAAGCCTTTACCCAGCACTTCGACTTACTCATCTCTAATAAACGAATGGATTACTCTAATTGAGCCTTATATGTCGCTTTACTGACCTAAGGGAACGGTGTTCAAGCAGTGTGTTCCGAGATAATCGAGGTCAGAGGAAGATGGATACTGGACTCTAGAGGAAATCCCACCGTAGAAGTTGACGTGCTAACCGAGTCCGGCTTTGGTAGAGCAGCCGCTCCTTCTGGCGCTTCCAAGGGCTCACATGAGGCCTTGGAGCTTAGGGACGGAGGGAAGGCGTTCTGGGGTAAGGGCGTGAGCAAGGCCGTGAGGAACGTGAACGAGATAATAGCTCCAGCCTTGATAGGCATGGATTCTTCTAATCAGAGGGAAATAGACTACAAAATGATAGAGTTGGACGGAACTGAGAACAAGTCCAGGTTGGGAGCAAACGCGATAGTCGCTACTAGCATGGCCGTTGCCAAAGCATCAGCTTCCTCCTTCTCCTTACCCTTGTACAAGTACCTAGGAGGTCCCTTGGCAGACACTTTACCCACTCCATTACTCAACGTAATAAACGGCGGCGCCCACGCAGGAAACGACTTAGCTATTCAAGAGTTCATGTTAGTTCCTTGGAACTTCTCCAAGTTCTCCGAGGCCTTGCAAGCCGCCTCCGAAATATACCATGCCTTGAAGAACTATTTGAAGGAGAAGTATGGTAAGAGTGCAATAAACGTAGGGGATGAGGGAGGCTTCGCTCCCCCGATGAAGGAGACCAAGGAAGCGTTGGATGCCTTGGTTAACGCAATAAAGGAGGCTGGGTATGAAGGTAAGGTATCCTTGGCCTTAGACGCTGCTGCCTCCCACTTCTACAATAAGGAGAAGGGAGTGTATGAGATAGATGGGAAGGAGTTAGATAGAGAAGGATTACTGAGCTTCTACGAGGAGCTGATAAGGGATTACCCGATAGTGAGCATTGAGGATCCCTTATACGAGGAGGATTGGGAGGGCTTCAAGGAAGCGGTCAAGAGGTTAAAGATCAAGATAGTGGGAGACGACTTGTTGGTTACCAATCCTAAGCTGGTGAGGAAGGCTATAGAAGAGAAGGCTGCAAACGCGGTCTTGGTTAAGGTGAACCAAGTCGGAACGGTAACTGAAGCGTGGGACGTGATAGATGAAGCTATGAGGGCCTCTTGGGCCACCATAGTGAGCCACAGGTCCGGTGAAACCGAGGACACGTTCATAGCTCACTTCGCAGTCGGCACGAGGTCTCCGGCAATAAAGACCGGTGCCCCGGCCAGGGGAGAGAGGACTGCCAAGTACAACGAGCTGCTGAGGATAGAGGAAGAACTCTCCAAGCCGAGGTTCGCGAGGGACATGTACTTTAGGCTCTAGCTATCTAACGCTTAAGTATTTCAGCATAGCCTCGTACTCCTTTACTTCGCTTTCGTAGAGCCTAAGCTCGCTATCAACCTTAGCCTTCACTTCTTCATATTTCTTTATTACATTCATCATTGTGTTCTTTATCAAGCACTTAACCACAGCATCCATTCCTCCCATCTTCGACGCTTCTTCTCTATATCTAACCACTTCCTTTATCGTATTGGCGCTTAGTATACCTAGAATGATCTTTCTGGCTTTGTTAGGATTACAACTAACGGCGGGCATAGAACCTCTAATCTCTTCAATAAGATGACCCATCTCCTTTAGAGTATTTGCCTTCATAACTATATCAACCTTAGCTCTTTGTACAAGGCCCATCATTTTGTATATGTTATTAAACGTGGGTTTCCCGTTGGTTATTTCTTGAAGTCTCTGTATAACGCTAGATAAATCGTTATCAAAGGCCAGAAGCTTGTTATACAAATCGTTGAACCTCTCCAAAGTAGAAAGGTATAGCACATTCCTTTGGAAAGGAGCTTTGAGTATTATTGCCTTAAAGCCCGTACTTTTAGATACTTCCTCATAGATCCTCTCTAACTCTTCAAAAGACTTGGTAATGAAGTGTTTTATGCTACGCTCACAGACCCTCTCAGTTACAGTAACGGTTTTAGTTACTGTAACAACCGGACATGATCTTTCCTTTTCGAACGTTATTGCTCCTCCTGGATCGGGTAATGCATAGGCATAGCCTTCGCCACAAGCATCACAACCGCTAACTACAAGGGATCCCCATTCTTTTACTCTAGCTAAGGAGAAGCCCCAGCTCTCCTTCCTCGCATCAAATGCATAAGCCCCTCTGATGCCTAACAACAGCTCTATCCAGGCCGGACCCCTAACGCTGTTTACTAGAAGTGAAATGGGTACGTAGAATCCCTCATCATAGGCTAGAAATGAAGTTATTATTCTAACTTTTGGTTTGCAGCATCCATAGCTTTCAGCGTTCATTATGTCTAAAGGTATTGACCTCGAAAATGAGAAGATCAAGCCCTTTGGGCCAAATGCTTTGAACACGAATGTTCCATTATTTAAAAGATAATAGACGGCGACGTACTCTTCACCGTTCCCCCTTACCGGATAGAGCCTAGAGACGGCTAGGGTGTATGCAGCACTCACCGATTTGTCCGCTATAATGTCCTCATTCATGGTGTCAACATTTATCCTTACTACTCTATATCTAATCCCGTTATCTTTCCAAGCTTGGACCAGCAATACGTACTTTCCGTTTCCAGCTATATTGTAGAACAAGTGGTCAACGTTTGTATTCATTACGTTTGATATACTCACATCCTTAATTATGTTCCCGTCAGCATCTAATAATACCAACCTAATATCCCTAATGCTGTCTGACCCCCACGAGTCCAACAGCTCTACTAGCATAGCTATTTTGTTTCCTTTGACCGGAGCCATCAAGGTGAGCGTGTTTTGGATGTAGGGCGATCCCCACCTCTCCTTACTTAATTTCGCTATTATTTTGAACCCTCTGTCATACTTCAAGAGGTAGACAGCATCAAGCCTTCCCCAAGACGTGTCTCCCCTAGCGCTGGCATAGAGGGTATTACCGATTACCCTAAGATCCTCTATCGTTCCCCCGTTTGGAAGGAGGTTTGGATAGCACGTCTCCTTAATACCTTGGATCGGGTTGTAAGTCACCAAGCAAGGTACGTCGGGCACTGGGGTCCAGTCGGGAGAGGCTCCGATGAGGAGGCCGTTGTAGAGCTGCATGGCCGTTATCCAATCTCCATTTAAGGTAACCCTCTGATAAGAGAATAATACTGTAGCCAGAATCAAGAGGGAAATCCAAGACCTCAAAATGGGACCCGGGCTAGGTTCAAGGACGGATCAAAAATTTACTCCTCTGGTACATCAACCTCTATGATCCTCGCGTCAATTGCCTCTCTCAGTTCTGATTCGCACCAAGCACTGCTCATCTTAGCTATCTCTTCCTTAACCTTCTCTATCGCTTCCTCAATGGTGTCACCTTGTGCTTGGGCACCACTCATTGGTTCCACGGCTACGTAAAACTCTTCTCCGTCCATTTTTTCCTTGTAGATGACCACTCCAACTTTCATCTTAGCCATAGAGCTCACCGAGCCTCAAGCGTTCTCAAGCCGTAAAAGTTTCTGTGGTAAGGCTCAGAGGACTCTGAGTTGAGACGAATGATGCCCTAACTAGGTATTCCTCACCAACTTTTTCGATCTGATAACTCGTAGGCGTGTAAAAGCTGAGCTCCACTTCATTTATTATCTCGGTCAAACGGTATTCAGCTTCTACAGGCTTCTCCTTCAACTTCATTTCTACATAGTAGCTGCCCCCTAGGGGGCTGTAGGTAACTTCTACCTTTACCTCTTCAGGTCTGAACTCCTCCTCTATCATCCTCTTGATTAAGTTCTCAAAAGCTTGTTCCAGACTCATCTTCTTCCCGTTTCCACATCTAGGATCTACGGAGGGCTAAATACCGGCGGGCGTGGAAGCTTAAGGCACTAGAAGATATCAGAGAAATCAAGGAGACTATTACAGAAAATTGGAGGCTCCTGTCGTAAGAGCCCAGGGATCCTGCAATCGGCACTATTACCATATTAGCTACGTCCCATCCGGTAACAAACAAACTCATGCTCTTTCCTTTCTCACTTTCCATGGCAGCCAAGGAGAGTAACATTGGGCTGGCTATGCCCCAAGAGAATCCCACTAAGAAGCCCACCAGCGCCGAAGAGCTCAGGTTTAAGGCAGAGGACGCCATTAGGGATGCTAAGAGCATTATTAGAGAAGGTATGAAGAATAAGGTTAAGCCCTTGTCAAACATCATACCTCCGGGAAACCTGCCTAATAAGCTCCCAAGGGCCCTTGAAGAGAAATAAGAGGAAGTAGCGGCAAGCGTTATTCCTAAGGAAGCTTGGTAAGGGGGCAAATAAGTAGAAATTATCATGAAAGATGAAGCCATGAAGAGGGAAGTTATATAAGCCAAGCTCCAGCTCTTAGAAAAGCCCAGACCGGTGCTCGGCCTTACTCCAAAGCCCTTGAGACCGAATGCCATCGACGACATTACCAAGGAAGATATGGCTTGGAAGAGGGCTATTCCCCTTAATCCCATTGTGGAATAAAGGCAAGCTCCCACGAACGGTCCTATTATTCCTCCAATGGACATGAGGACACCTCTTAACGCATAATGGAAGCCCAACTTGCTCGGTTCTACGGCCTCAGCCACAACAACTAGCGTCGAGACGACCATTATTGCGAAGGCAGCGTTGCTCAGCACCATGTAAGAGACGAAGCCGTAGTACCCTAACAGGGGCAATGGAGAAGCTAGGAAGATGAGTGAAGAGGATAAAGTAGCCCCTACTTCGGACCTCAACCCCCTTAACGCGGTAGCGATTTTGGAAGAGAACGAGGCTAAGGAAGCCAAGCCAGAAGCAATACCTATTGCAATAGAACCGTATACGTGGGCGTGCCTAAGTATATACGGGTCGGTTCCCATAAATACAAGCATTAGCATGAACATTAGTAAGTGGGAAATCACTAGTGCCCTCAACTTCCTCCGTGAACCCTTAGGGGCTAGCGCTTAAGTCTTGCTAAGAACTCCTCTATTACCTTTACCTTTTCTTCGCCACAAATCTCTTTTATCTTATCCTTGTACTTTTCAAAGAACTCCTTATCTTGCTGGTAGTTCCTAAGCTCGTCCGGGAGCATGTGGGGTATGCCTTCTATTATCGGAAACCATCTGCCGCACTTGTTGCAGAACAGTACCCCGGTATAGATGTCTTTCTTAACACACTCCTCACAAGGTAAGCTCTTCCTCTCCTCTTCGCTCATATCCTTCAAGAACTTTCTCTTAAAGGCACAGTACAGCTCGCAGTAAGGCTTCTTTAGGTTCGGCAGCTCCCTCTCCACTTCCCTCTCTTCTATAACACAGAGCTCTAGGGGGAAGCTTTCATCCTTACAATACGGACAAGCTAGCAGATCAACGGTCATATACATCAATGCACTTTACCCCTTAGCTACTTGCACTTCTTCCTTTGTAACGGTTATGCTATTGGTGGGACAGTTCTCCACACAAGCCATACAGCCTATACAAGCTTCTTCATTTTCCACTACACTCACCAGCCTTTCGTATTCCCCGTCCTTGATCATAGTCATCTTAAATACGTCTGTAGGACATATCTGGGCACAAACGGAACAGCCTATACAAGTCTTCAAGTCAACCTTTACCCTAAAGACCCCAACCATTCCTTTACACCCTCCGCAAGATAGGTCAGAACATATAATTAAGCAATAACGTCGCTTTGAGAGCGCTATAGTGAGACGTAATTTTGAACGTCGGACTGTCCGGGTAGCTAAGGATTTCTCGCTCTCGTTGACTTTTGCCTTAACGACCGCTCACGGGGATCCCTCTCTGATGGTATCAGCAGCTACGGTATCGGTCTTATGAATTTGTTAGCTCTTCTCGCAATATTGGGAGGGTTCCCAATCCTACCTAACGCTACGAACTGGCAGACAAGCTTTAGGTAAAACGCTCCCAGCCGAGGGCTCTTTGGTCTTTGACCACGTAATGGGTACTGGTTACCTGATCTGAGACGTTTAGGGTATAACCTTTAGCCAAGGTATCATCTTGAAGTCCTCGTCAAACGTAATAATGCTGTCTACGTCATAGTATTTGCAGGTTAGAGCTATGATGGCGTCGCTCGGGGTTAGCTGGTACGTTTTCATGACATCTAACAGCTCCCTCGGTTCCGCGTAATCGTTCAGAACTCTTATGTCGAACTCGTAAAGCATCTCAGTATACTTTTCAAGCACGTTGACTGCAAAATCCAAGCCTCTCTTCCTTATGTATTCCTTTAGCTTGCTGAGTTCCCTAATGCCCAGCCTCTCCTTTGCCAGCCGCCTTATAATCACGAACTCCACTTCATCTATTATTCCAACGGTCACCGCCAAGTCTAAGTGCGAAGCCAAGAGTCTCTCGGCTTCATCAGCACGGTCTCCCTCGAGGAGGTAATGGACGAAAACGTTGGTGTCTACCACTTTCAACCTTGCAATCCCTTTAGAGGCGTTCAAACTTTGCCTCGAGCAAGAGTTCCTCTATCTCTTCTTTGCTCGCCTTGCCCAGCATACCTCGGTATTTCCGGAGCCTCTTGACCCGATCTTCATACCTCTCCAGCTTCACGAGAACCTCTTCGCCCTCTTCAAGCTCTACGGGCTCTAGGGGCTTCAAAACGCCATTCTTATACACTGCTCTAACTGCCTTAGACAATTTTCCAGAC
>JALWJF010000017.1:0-5838 GCA_027081755.1 Desulfurococcales archaeon
TGTCGTAACTAAGTAGAATAGTACCAACTGTAACCTTTCCCTAAGGAGTAAAGCTACAATCGATGCTACAAGTAGGCTTAAAATGAAAGATAGGGGAAAAATTTCAAGAAAACGTACTTTCATATCCCAAATAAATTTTAATAGGATAACCGCTGTAGCTCCTGGAATAAGTAAAACAGTTATAGATGTACCTATAGACAGAATGATTGAAGTTAAATCTGCTATCTGTAACACTTTCCTAAGGAATAATACCATGAAGATTAGAGCTAGAGAGAAAGCTAATGTAACTAGGAGTTTGTAAAACCAATTGCAGTAAAGCTCCTTGTAGCTCCTTATGATGAGGATAAATGCTACTGAATATAATTGCAACCCTACAATTTTAACATAAAGTGTTGTTTGCGGTATAACTAATATTAGAAGGGCACCAGCTGCCCAACCAATTGTCAAGACCGCGTTTCTGCTAGTCACAGATTCCTCCGACTGTTGTCCTAGCTTTGCTTGATCATTATACATATTTGCCTTTTTAATATTGTTTAATACTGCTTAACAAATTCCCCATTTCTCGAGAACAATGTTAGAAGCGTTGACCTCTCAGGAGTTCATGAACTTGTTTAGCTTTCTTATAAGGCTCCTAAGTATTTCGCATAACCTAGCGAGCCTCATGAACAGTTCATTTTAGCCATGCACAGCAACCCCTAGGTTTTCAAATATTCAACATTAACTATAGAAACAAAATGCATATACTATAGTAGTGCATAAAGCCATAGTAGCTTTATAGTATGATCTGAGTATAGTTTTTTGACATGCTCAAGTGCCTTGTAACTCATCTCCTCTAAGATCTGACTATCTCTGTAAATTATTTGATCGATAATTATTGGAAATTTTGTAATAAGGGTGTGCAAATCGTTAAATACGAGTCCCGTTACACCATTTCTCACTATATCACGTATTCCACCTACATCCAATGTTATAGGCACCGCACTGCATAGCATAGCTTCTAACAAAATGTTAGGAACACCTTCGGATCTTGAAGGAATAATTACCATTTTAGTGTCGCCAAGCACCTCTGGCATATCATTATGTTGTAACCATCCAAGATAACTAATGGCTTTGTATCCTAGTAATGTATTTATTCGATGAGCAAACTTTTGTACAATCTTGTCAATTACGGTATTATCGCTTCCGCCTGCAATTACAGCATGTAATCTTAGCTTCCTATTATATCTTAACACCTTAAGAATTAGTAACAAAAATACATCGAAACCCTTCTCCAAGCTTAGCCTCCCAAAATATCCTAAATCGAATTTTCTTTCTGTGATAGGTTTGAATTCTTTACAAAAATCAATTTCAAGTGGTTGCCTTACAATATATATTTTATTTACCCACCTATGTAATCTGAGAAATCCAATAGAACTTACGGACTCAACCAATAATCGATCCGAGAAATTATAGACAAGAAACTCCACTGCATTAAGAATTCTAAAAAGCACAATATCCTTTGCCACCAGAGCTAGCATAGATGCTCTCCCTCCAACATATGTAACAATTTGAAGTTTATGTTTAAATAACGTATTTTTACAAAGTCGTACGATAAAATATGGAAACACGAAGGTTTGTACTAAGGAGAGAATCAAGATTTTATAGTTATTGTCCCCCTTCCTAAACATGTCAATCTTAAGTTTAAACAGAATTTTTAAAATGTGTATCGCTATGAGTACTTGTATATATAAATTGTTTATGATTATATTCATTATGTTTCTCTTTCTAGAACTACTGTAACAAATTCTATAATGTCGCAATGAGATATCCTCATTTTTTAATCCTCGTTCTATTATTGGGGTTGGGCAAGAAATTATGTATAGATGCTTAATTCTGATTGGTAACCTGAAGAGTAATTTAGTAAGTTTATTTTGGAATGCTTTAACTGCTTCATTTTCGTGAGCATTACCTATGAGTATTACATCGTATACAACTCTATCTAAATGCACTTCCCTACCCCTAGCCTTAGTTTAGCTCTAGTTTAATATAGCCTCTTTTTATAGACCTCGAGATACTTTGCTGTAATTTTTTCCCAACTGAATTCATGTGCAATTCTTACCGCTTCTCGAGATAACTCATGCAGGAACTCATCATTAGACATCAACGCTAGAACAAAATTTACATACTCTCTTACGCTAGATGCCAATACCGATCTAAAGATAGTACTGTCAAAATATTCTGTTAAAGGTTCTATCCTAAAGCCAATAAAAGGAAGCCCAATAGCTAAAGACTCCAAGATTGTCAATGGGCTTCCTTCTCCTAGTGACGGAAATAATAATATATCTGATATTGCATAGAAATATCTGAGAGGAATCCTAGGAACTCTAGGAACTTTTATTACAATATCTCGAAACTTTGCGATAATTTTTAGTAACTCTCTCTCATAACTGCCCGTTCCTACGATAATGAGTTTACTCTTTACATTCGTAGATTTCAATTTACGAAGTATTATTGGGAGGATCTGTACTCCCTTACTCTTTTCAATTCTTCCTGCATAGATTAGAATTTTATCATCTTCGGTTCCAATATTAACCTTAAACATCTTCTTTAGTAGTCTCTTTAACAATTCTTTTTTACTTCTAAGTTCATAGTTAAAGAAATTTGTGTTGACACCATTAGGTATAACATCTATCTTGTTTTGCAATGATGAGTTTAATTTAAGATCTTGAATTAAACGTTTACGTGAACTCTTTGATAAAACAATAACACTGTCGTAATCACTAATGATATTCTTTAAGATAACTCTATAATTAACCAATCCCAAGATATGTTGTATGTATTTGTCTCTACGTAGAATTGTTGGAGGAGCATTATGATACGTGTGAATAAACGTTATTTTATTTCTAAAGCGTGATATTATCTGCCTTGAGAATAAAGCAAATAATTCGTTATGAGTATGTACTACATCTACTTTGTATTCGTTCAAAATTCTTTCGATGACTCGGGAAAACTTGTATGAAGACAACATAATTATTCCTTCCTTATTACATGTCTTTAATAGTGATTTGGGTAGTGCTATTCCGATTTTTTCAAAGCAATCATATAATAATTTATATTCTCTACCTCTGCGTTTGGGAACGTTTAATCCATAGTTCATGTTGCTCAATACTATTACCTCATGACCTAGCGAGCAAAGTACTTGGGCCATGTTGAATACTACATATTCTATAGCGCCTGCAGTGCTTATATGACCATACGTACCGGTATCAACAAGTAGGATTCTTAAAGTTTCCATTAGACCTAAAGCACCTGTATTAAATTCTTGCCGTCCAATTAGTTAAGTTATATTCTCATAGATTCTCGCTATTGTCCTAGCTACATACTTAATATTAAATTTCCTTCTAACGTAAGTCGGAGCTTTAAGAGCCTTTTCCCTTATCTC
The DNA here is from genome assembly GCA_027081755.1 of Desulfurococcales archaeon. Classification (GTDB taxonomy): domain Archaea; phylum Thermoproteota; class Thermoprotei_A; order Sulfolobales; family Ignicoccaceae; genus Ignicoccus. The sequence goes on from JALWJF010000017.1 coordinate 3,422, forward strand.
TTTTATCTTATAGGGATACTCCATAAATTTTCTTAGTTTTAAGGCCATAGAGTAAGGATTATCGATATGTATTATTTCTATGTAGCTTCTAAAGTATTCTAGTATTGAGGGTATGGGTGATGCTATGACTGGTTTCCCCAGGCTTAAGGCTTCTATAATTGTTGTCGGCACACCTTCTGCTCGCGAAGGTAAGATCACCGCATCGCAGAATTTATAGAGGGATATTAGTTGCTCTTCTGTAACGGAACCTACAATATATACGTAGTCTTTTAATCCATGACTGTATGTAAATCTAATGGCATTAGTTATTTGATCCCCACTACCGACAATTATCAGCAATAAATTCCTATAACCGAGCTTATTTACGAGAATGTCCACAGTCTTAAGAAGTAGGTCTATGCCTTTCCTCTTGATTACAGGCCCTACAAAAAGAAGCTTAAGCTTCCTGTCAATATTAGTGTTGTGCCTGAATTTTTTACATAATACCTTGTAAGCTAGCGTTTCATCAACATTTCTTGCCTTATTCAGAAAATAATCAATATTTATAGCATTAGGGATTATATGTATGCTTTTGTCTTCATATTTAAATTTCGTTCTCCGTTCCAACGTTTCAAGAGAATGTTTAGACAGGAATATTATAGCGTCAAATGACTCTAGGATCTTCTTGAGTACTGTGTATTCATATGTGCGTACTGCTATATCGTAGAGACTGTAACCTAAGCTTAAGATACCATGTTCGTGGAGGACTAGTTTGGGCTTAAGGTTAGCTAAAGTTTTGAGCATATACACAAACCATGTCTGAGAATGATAAAAGTTATGTGCATGCATTATTTGCGCATCAGAGTTGCTAAGTATGCTCCTAATAATGCTCGGAGTTATGGGAGTTCTCATTATTGTGAATACACGTTGGTGCCTGAGGACTTTAATATTATCTATTGTTTCAAACATTACTCCTTTAGTACAAAGCCCAGATGTTAATACCCATACATCAAATCCAATCGAAGCTAACTCGCGGCATAAGTTATAGACGAATTTCTCCTGCCCTGCTAGATACTCTTTAAAATATGGTGTTATATGAACTATTTTCACGGTTAACCTTTGCTCTCTGAGTGTTTGTTAGTGCTGATGGGCTACATTACAGTCCTTAAGGTATGGTGTTCGCATAGCATATTAACTAAGCCTTAGTTCTAACGTTATGCTCTCTTAAGTTCGCTATTGCGTAAAGTATTAGTGACGCTGTTACTAGGAGCGCTCCAATGAAGGTGAATGCTATTGCTATTAGGGTTGCTGGTACTGAGAAATATCTTGTCTGGTTGAACAACCATACTACGTATGTTGCTGACGCTATTCCTGCCAGTGTTAGCAGTATTCCTGGTAGTCCTAGTAGGAGTAGTGGTCTATCATGTGTTACTAGTTTTAAGAGACTCGTTAGTATCTCTGCTGCGTGCATTACTGGGTGTTTTTTGCTTGGTTTCTCGGTTCCGTATGTTATCGTTATGGGCACTTCTACTATTCGCCATCCGTGTTTCTTTGCTAGGTATACTTGCTCGGTTTCTGTCCCGTAACCTATTACTTGTAATTCTCGTGCTAGGGCTTCTACGACTTTCCGTGTATATGCTCTGTAGCCGCTTTGGGTGTCTCGTACTTCTCTTATTACCGGTTTGTGGAATAATCCTATTATCTTTAGACCTATCCTGCGGTATAATGGTATATCCCTTGGTGGTGAGCCAACGTATCTTGACCCTATGGTAATATCTGCATGGTCATTGATCAATGGTTCTATTAGTCTTGGTATGTATTTGGGATCATGTTGTCCGTCAGCGTCTAATGTTACTACTACGTCTGCTCCCAGCTCGAGGGCCTTGGCGAATAATCGTTTCAGAGTATATCCTTTGCCTTTGTTCTTGTTGTTTCTTATTACTATTGCTCCTAGTGCTCTGGCTATCTCGCCTGTCATGTCATTGGAGCCATCATCTCCTACTACTACTACGTCAACATACTTCTTTGTTTGTAGAATTACCTTCGCTATATTATGCTCCTCATTATAAGCTGGGATTACTGCTATTACTTTATATCTTTCCATCTTCCGCGTATCCTAAATTTTATTTGACGATACCGTCCTCATCTAAGCATCCTTTATTAAGCATTTCTTGCTAATGTGAATGCTCTTAAATAAGAACATCTTGACGTACCTGCCCTGCTGTAATAGGCCGCACTAGGTGCAATCGTCCAGCTACCTCCATTTTTCTTTCATCAGGGTCGTGCTGTTTCTCACCCGTATATTCTTAGGGTGGGTTGTTTAGGTACTGTATTCCGAGGGTCAGGAGCTCGGGTATTTTCTTGAGTAGGTTGTGGGGCTTGTTTCCCCTCATTAGGAGTACGTGGGCCTGAGTGCCTATCTTCTCGGCGATGCCCTT
>JALWJF010000017.1:5848-7059 GCA_027081755.1 Desulfurococcales archaeon
GGGCCCTCAACGATGATTAGGCACGTCAACCCTAGGCTTCGGGGGTGCCGCCTACTAGGCCGGAGTACCAGGCCTCCCCCAGAGTCCCTCCCTCCTCGAGGAACTCCTTGACGGCCCTCAACTCACTCATGCCCGTTAAGCCCTTAACCTTGGTTTCGGTCCCTTCCTTCTCAACCACTAGGACTTCCTCGGGCTTGACGTGGTCTAGGAGGTAGGGGGAGTGGGTCGTCACGATGACCTGGCATGGGGCCCCACGCATGAGGCTCACGAGGGACTCAAGTAAGTGCGGGTGGACGCAGTTCTCGGGCTCCTCAAGCACGGCCAGGGAAGTGCCGGAGTAGAGGGCAGTGATGAAGGCTAGGATCCTTAAAGTCCCGTCCGAAATGTTCGGGGGCTTCAAGGGCTTCCCCAAACCCTTAACGCGGAGCCAGACCTCAACATACTCGCCCTCAAGGTGGGGGATGACCTCCTCCACCTCAGGCACTAAGGACTTAAGGACGGACTCAACCCTAGAGAAAGCACCCCTCTCCTCAAGGCGGAGGTGGAGGAGAATCCTAGCCAAATTACGGCCACGGTAATCAAGGACAGGGACCTCCTTAACCCTCGTCCGCGCCCTAATAGCCTCTGGACTGAAGGAGTGAGCGGAGACCGACTTAAGGAAGGAGGAAAGCCTAACCAAACCACCAACAGAGTTAGGAGGCAGGTCCATCAGCACACTTGCGAACTTGGGTTCGTAGAGAAGTGGCTTTAATTTCTTATGTGTGGTGGTTGCTAGGTAAGGCTTTAGTACGTCAGCTAGTCGTTGCTGACCGTCCTCTTTTACGAGCACGCTTGTTCTCGCATCCTTACCCTTCCCATATAGAGCTAGCTTATCATTAATGAATGCCCTTTCAAAGTAGTCATCCCTAGTTAATGTGAGCTCATACCTAACATTAGCACCTCCGAGCACGGCTTCGATGCCTATCCTTACCTTGCTGTATGGGTTGAAGCCGAACGTTACGTCCTCGAAGCCCCGGTAGTCGGGGAGTGCCGGGTAGCCGAGCCTCGCGTGGTTTCCGAGTAAGCGTAGCGCCTTGGTGAAGTTGCTTTTGCCGCTTGCGTTGGGGCCTATGAGCACGTTGAGCTTACCTAGCCTTACCTCGGCGTGCTTGAAGCTTAGGAAGTTTTCGATGGTGACCTTAACTACCCTGTCGCTGAGTGAGTTGCTAGCC
>JALWJF010000018.1 GCA_027081755.1 Desulfurococcales archaeon
CCTCTGAGTAGTATTGTCACCGCCCTTGGGTTCTTGGCCCCTTCAATGAAGATCATCTTGTCCTTACCTACTCTCCTTTCCTCTACTAGCTTGGCTTCTCCTAGCACTTCTGGGCTTACGTCCTTTATGCTGGTCACCACCTTAGCTCCGGTTGCCTTGGCCACCTTCTCTATGTCGCTCTTCTTGACTCTCCTAACGGCCATTATTCCCTTCTTGGCCAAGAAGTGAGCGGCTACGTCGTCGATGCCCTTCTGGGTTATGACTACGTTGGCACCACTTTCGGCTATCTTGTCAACCATCTCCCTTAGTATCCTAGTCTGCTCTTCGAGGAATGCCTCTATCTGTCTTGGGTCGGTTATGTTTATCTTAGCAGTTATGTCTGGCTTCTCTACTTCGAGAGGGGCGTCAAGTACTAGTATCTTCGCGTTCTCCACTCTCTTCGGCATTCCGGGGTGAACCACTTCCTTGTCCAAGACTATGCCTTGCACTAGCTGGCTGTCTAGCAAGCTTCCGCCTTTCTTCTTCTCAATTTTAATGTCATCCAAGCTCATCCTTAGGGTGCCATCGGGTTGCTCCTCTGCTACTGTGTATGCTGCATCGATTATCATGTTAAGTAGCTTCTCCTTTATTTCGTCGGCCTCCTGGCCAATGAACTTGCTGCTCAAGGTAGTGCTTACCAACTTCTTCATGTACTCTCTATCCTTCGGGTCTACCTTAACTGCTATCTTGTCTAGCTCCTCTAATGCTTTCTCCATGGCCTTCTTGTAACCCTCGATGATTATGCTGGGGTGGATGTTGTCATCTAATAGTGGTTCGGCCTTCTCCAGTAAGCTTCCGGCTAATACCACAACGCTGGTGGTACCATCACCTACTTCGGCATCTTGTGCCTTGGCAGTCTCTACGATCAGCTTGGCGGCTGGGTGTTGGACATCCATCTCTTTGAGTATGGTGACGCCGTCGTTGGTTACTGTTATGTCGCCAAAGGTGTCAACTATCATCTTGTCCATTCCTCTGGGACCTAGGCTGGTCTTTAGTACCTCGGCGATTATCCTAGCAGCTAGGATGTTACTCCTTAACGCTTCTCTGCCATAGGTCCTGGTGGCACCTTCCTTAAGTATCAGTACCGGGACGGCAGCCATCTCAACTCACCGTGGAACACCCCGGAACGCTTCTATATAAGTTTTAGCCTTCTAAACAGATGGGCTTGTAGAAGTTATAAATCTCTTTTAGGAGCTTTACACCCCTCTCTCCTAGCTGTAGCCATATCAAACACCTACCTTCTTGTAGCAAAACATGATAGGGTCCACGTACATCTGGAATAATATAAAAACCTTCATGTGGTATTGGTTTTAGATAAGGGATTCTACCTTGATCCTTATCTATAGCATTGATCATTTTTTGTTCTAACAAGCTTGCAATGGTTGAGTTATTGAAGTACGCTAACCATAGAACGGAACCATCACTATACATAGCAACAATTGCGTCCTTTATACCTACTATTGCTTGCGGGTGCCAGTGAAGGTTTCTTATGGCTTCAATAGCACTTTCTCCAATCAAATACCTTACAACTTTGATATCGTTATAACCCTTAAACACTTCCAACTTTTCTTTTACATTGTGTTTGCTCCGATGAATATTATGTATCATGTTGTGTGGCATAAAAGGTTCATATATTAAGGTAGCTATGGAAGCAATTATAGCCACTAATAGTACCCACGCAGCTCTGCTCATCGTCTGCTCCCTAGGAAAAAATCTTTTAAGCGGTTTTACGCACTGCCCTCATGGTTCTGGGGCCGTCGTCTAGCCCGGAAGGACGCCGCCCTGACACGGCGGTAGTCCGGGGTTCAAATCCCCGCGGCCCCACCAATTACCTTGATAATGTCATGTATTCCTTGAGGCTCGCATAGCACAGCCACAAGTCGCTTCCTGATAGCTTGCACAACAATGCTATCAATGCCTCTCTTGGTGTACACGATCCTTCGATAACCATATCTAATAATTTCTTACCGAATGGAACATCCTTTCTGTCATAATACAGAACGTAGGCCAGGTATGATGATACGAGGTTGATTGCAAACTTCAAGTTACCTCCTCTAAGTGGTGTATTTACATTCATCAATGCATAACCAACAGCATCTTTAAAATCAACATTACTGTAGTTCAGTATAAAACGATTGCAAGGTGATAATGCTAGTGGAATGCGTTTTTCTATGAACTTCAAGTATTCGTACTTTAGTACTAAGAAAGCGAAGTATGCGCGTAAGTCATCGTATTTTTGAAGTGTCTTTACTATGTTACTGAGCGAGAAAGGTTCTCCTATATACACATAGTACCACCTTCCGATAATCCTTAATGTTTCCACGTTCTTTATTTTGGGCATTGAACTATACGTGATATTGATAATGGATTTACTTAGTTTCTGCGGAAAGTCTTTAGATAGCAATGATGTGCCGTGATAGCAAGTATAGTTGTCAATAATTGAGCTTATCAGCCACAGTGTCAAGTCAGTACTCAACAAGCTTCCGAAACGCGTACTATATTCTATCGTCATAGCCGTACAATTGCTTACTACGTTTAGCGCTAAGTGCTTCAAAGCCAATATTAATAGATGTGCAAGGCTCAAATTTAATTCACCCTATTCGGCCTCTTCAAGGGCAAAAAAGTGATTGAAGAGCTGTACGTACCCGATTTGAATGCAGTAATGAGAGGAATAGTGACAAGGTTGGTTAGTCGAGGTTTGGTAAGGGGCACGATAATTATACCGACAATGCTATTAAAGGAGATCGAGAAAGAGGCTGCAAAGGGATTGGCTTCTGGTATGGCAGCCTTAGAGGAACTAACGAATTTAAGAGATCTAGAAAGAGAAGGAACTATAAGGATAGAAATAGTTGATGTTAAAGCAACCGATGTCAATGATGCTGTTAGAAAAGTTGCAAAAGAGAAGAACGCGATTTTGATTACTGGAGATAGGGTTCAGAGTTTAGTCTCCGGTGCTATGGGAATAAAAGTCCTCTACGCCGGAGAATATAGACCTAGCAAATTAAAGTTTGAGGAGTATTTCGATGAAAAAACGATGAGCATTCACTTAAAGGAAGGTGACGTTCCCAAGGCAAAGAAAGGTAAGCCGGGAGAATGGGAAATGGTGAAATTGAGTAATGAGCCCTTGAGAGCTAGCGATTTGGAGGAGATGGCTCTGGAGATACTTGAGGCTGCTAGATCTAGACAAGATGCCTATGTAGAGGTCGATAAACCTGGAACAACAGTGGTTCAACTAGGAAAGTACAGAATAGTAATCACAAGGCCTCCCCTCTCAGACGGCTGGGAGATAACTGCTGTGAGACCGGTAGCCAAGCTACGTCTAGAGGACTACGACCTACCGGAGAAGTTAATACAAAGGCTTGAAGAAAGGGCTGAAGGAATACTGATTGCAGGAGCTCCAGGAGCAGGAAAGACTACTTTCGCACAAGCTCTGACAGAGTACTACGCAAGAAAGGGGAAGGTCGTGAAGACTATAGAGTCGCCAAGAGATATGATACTACCACCCAGTGTAACTCAGTACTCCAAAGAACACTCGAGTATTAAGGAACTCTATGCAATATTACTCCTCTCTAGGCCAGACTATACTATATTCGACGAGATGAGGACAGATGAGGACTTCAAGTTATACTCAGACTTGAGGATGGCAGGAATAGGCATGGTAGGGGTCGTGCACGCTACGGCGCCTATAGATGCCGTACAGAGACTTATAGGAAGAGTTGAGCTAGGCATGATACCAAGCATAGTTGACACCATAATATTCATAGACAGCGGTAACGTTGCAAAGGTATATGAACTTCAAATGACTGTTAAGTTACCCACCGGTCTGAGAGAAGCGGACCTCGCTAGGCCCGTTGTCGAAGTAAGGGACTTCTTGAGTGGTGAGTTGGAATATGAGATCTACACTTGGGGAGAGCAGACCATGGTAATACCAGTGAAAAGGGTAAAGAGGGGCGAAGAAAAGATAATGAACATGGTGTATAGAGTAATTCCGGAGGCGACCAACGTAGAGATTAGAGATAATGTAATAATAATAACAGTACCTAAGTGGGCTCAGAAGAACGTTCTCAAGAAGGCCAAGAAACTCAGAAAGCTGGAAGACAGACTGGGTGCAAAGATAAGGATCAAATATGAGTGAGGTCTCCAAAGGCCAATCTCTTCATCTATATCAGTTTACCGGGACGATCATCCCTAAAGTTCTCTACCCTTCCTATAAAGCTCTCGAACAAGATCACATGGTACGGGACGCCATAGCAACTGATAATACTTACAAACTTCTTCGATCTTCCAAGGTCCTACCGGATGATCAGAACCGGCATATACTTGTATCCCATAGTCAATGAAGTCCATGACTCTCATGAACTCCTTCCACCGATTGCCTATGAGTCTTTTGAGTTCGTCCAGACCCGCCCCCTCTATTATCCCAGGTTGAACAGTGACTGGAACCCTTAGCTTAGAGAGTCTTTCGAGCTGATCATCTCTCACTAATGCAGCATGTTCTATTCTTAAAACTCCATAAGCTTCCACAGACTCGTAAACGTCTAATACTAAGTCTAGAGCTTCATCACCCATAACATGGACTGCTACCTTGAATCCTTCATTTTTTGCCTTAATGAGCCATTTCCTTAACTCCTCGGGCCGTGTATAAAGCCTTCCTCTACCCCTGGTCATAGCAGTTCCGTGAACGAAAACACCATCTATAAAGAGCTTTACACCTTTTGCTTCACTAATAAAGCTCTCTGGTCGCATGTATGGCCATACTTCAAGTGGATGTCTTATTTTCTTAACTATCTCGTATTCAAGCCATCTAGCGGACATTGTATGAATTCTGATAAAACCGTAATCGAATAGTTCATCCATTACATCTTTAAATGCACTAAAGAGCGCTGAAGGAGACGGATCTGGCATAACCTTGCGCAAGAGCTGCATAGCACCTTCATATATTCTCCCAGTAGGTTTGCTTCCTTCACACTCCACATCAGGATTGGAACAGTCGATGTTTGCCAACTTTAAGGCTTTCGAGTTAGCAATAGCCATATGTCCATCTCTCGTAGCAATCGAAGTCGGAAAACCCATACTTGCCCTATCTAATTCTTCTAATTCTATCTTCTTGGCTACTTTGAAATGGAGGAGTGTGCCCACTATCCAGTTGCCATAAGTCCCGCCCCTTTTCGCACATTTCTCAACCTCTTCGTAAACACATGCAGTGTCTTTACATTGAGAGAGGTTTAGATCTATCTTAGTCCTTGCAGCCCAGGACAAGTGAAAGTGAACGTCTACATAGTCACCTCTCAAGGGCTTCCGGCCTCACCAGAGTTCTAGAAGCAGTAGAGGAGAGTGCATCTTCTAAGTTGTTCTCTTCTTCTACCAGCTCGCTTATTATTCTCCAAGGGACTTTGTTAATTACATTGGCACCCTCGACTAGTGACTTAATAGTGGGTACCTCAATGTTTACCCTCTTACCGGTGAAGACGTGCTTTGAGTAATTTACAAGAGGGTGAAGAATTATTATGCCACCTTCCTTGACACACATGGCTGCCGTATCGACGGCGCTCGCTTCTGGGACAGAAACTACGACTACGTCCCACTCCTGAGTGCATGCTGAGGCTGTTGTGGGGAAGTAATTTATATCAATAGGTGGCTCCTTACTCCACGGTAACATAGGCACTTCCCATGATAGCAAGAACGACGTTAATACGTTCGTTAATCCTGCACCAACCAAAAGTGACTTCTTGTCCGATATCATTTCCGATATCGACAGTGCAAGGGCTCCTACTGATGCAAGGGTTTTTGCGTATTCGGGTAAAGAGCTGGGCAATCTTTCAATGGCATTTTTAGGTATCGATACAAACTCGGCTAATGTACCATCTATATGTACACCCATTATTTTCTCTTTGTCTAGATAGCTGTTTATTGCAACTTCCTCATTTACTTCGAAATCCTCTATCTCTACGCCTAGCTCATACAAGATGCCGTAGCCTTCCATGCCCACTATTCTCTCCGGTTGAACCCAGATGAGACCTCTGCCCAGACCTCTCTCGAGGGGGCTTATGCTCGCTTGCATTATCTTTACTAATACGTGATCCTTAGGTATGGGCGGTATAGGTACTTCTTCTATTTCAATATCTCCTTTGAACTTTACAGCTTTCATCATTGAGCCACCGACGTCTTTTTCTTTAAATATTTTACAAGACCTCCACTCTCCAGTATCTCAAGCAAGCTTGGTGGAAGCTTTGGCACTTCAAATTCTTTTTTCAATTTACCACTACTATCATATACTCTGACACGACCTTCTTCTAAATCTACTTCTACTTCATCACCTTCTTCAACAACTTTGCTGATACCTTTTACAGCTACTGCTGGTAGTCCTTGATTTATACAATTTCTGTAGAAAATTCTAGCGAAGCTTTCAGCTACAACCGCCTTCACTCCAGCTCCTTTTAGAGCTACTACCGCTTGTTCTCTGGAACTACCCATACCAAAGTTTCTGCCACCTACTATTATTACTCCGCCCAATTTCTTACTCAGTTCATAGAAGTTTGGAATTAAAGGTTCAAGAGCGTGTCTACCTAAAGTCTCTGGATCAGTGTAAATGAGGTATCTACCGGGTATTATAACGTCTGTATCTATGTTGTCACCAAGCTTTATTGCTTTGGCCCTAACCTTGCCAACCAAGTGTTCTAACCCAACGTTATTCCTAAGCTAAGTTAAAAACGATTGATAAGGAAGCGTTATATTCCCGCATTCACTGCCCGTTGCGGTTAAGACAAATGGTGACACCATTCTCTGAGATATTGAGGGTGTATCGACCCAAATTCGAGAGGGTTAAGATACTAGATGCTACTTTAAGGGAAGGAGAACAGACTCCGGGAGTGAGTTTTACAATAGACCAGAAGTTAGAGATTGCTAAGAAGCTGGATGAGCTGGGAGTCCATATGATAGAGGCTGGTCATCCGGCTGTTGCCCCAGATGTCTTTGAAGCTGTAAGAAGGATCGCGTGGATGAAGAAGGAAGGCGAGATAAGGGCTGAAATCATTGCTCACAGTAGAGCGGTCAAGAGTGATATAGACAAAGCAGCCGAGACTGAGCCCGACAGGATAGCTATATTCTATGGCGTAAGTGATATACATCTAAGAGCAAAACATAGGAAGACTAGAGAGGAAGCCTTAAGTATAATAGGAGAAATGGTTGAGTATGCAAAAAGTTATGGCGTAAAGGTCAGGTTTACTGCCGAAGATGCATCTAGGGCCAACTTGGAGTACTTAGAACAAGTCGTGAAGACTGCTAGAGATGCCGGTGCTGATAGGGTGAGCCTAGCAGATACCGTTGGCGTTCTCACACCTTGGACGGCACAAAAATTCTTCGAGCATATGGTAAAGGCAGTGCCTAATGTTGAATATGATATACACGCACACAACGACTTAGGTATGGCATTAGCCACAGCCTTCGGTGCGGTAATGGGAGGTGCTACTGCTGTACACGTAACAGTTAATGGACTTGGTGAGAGAGTAGGTATAGTACCTCTCCAGCTCTTTGCTGTAGCGGTAAAAGTACACTTTGATGTTGATCTAGTAAACTTAAACAAGATAATGGAAATAACTAGACTGGTTGAAAAGTACTCTGGTATAGAAGTGCCTTACAACATGCCAGTAATAGGCGATTATGCCTTCCTCCACAAAGCCGGTGTCCATGTGGCCGGAATACTTGCAGATCCAAGGACATACGAACCATTCCCACCAGAAATGATTGGTAGAAGTAGGGACTATGTTATAGACAAATATACTGGTAAGAAAGCCGTGAAAGCTAAGCTAGAAAAGCTTGGAATTAAGGTCGATGATGATACACTGATGAAGATATTGGAAGAAATAAAGAAGAGTAACCTAAGGGTTCTAACAGATGATATCTTGGTATCGATAGCAGAAAAAGTCACTGGCAAGAGTTTGAGACCTAGGGCTACTGAGAACATAGAGGCTGTAGCATGGATAAAGGTAGACAGCAACGTGTTCACCTCATCTGTCGCAAGGAAGATAAGTATGATAGATGGTATCAAAGAGATAGCAGAGGTGACCGGCGACTATGACTTGATGGTAAAGATCGAGGCACCAGATCATAAGATGCTTAACACCATACTCGATAGCATAAGAGGTATCAAGGGTATTCAGTCAACCCACACACAGATAATTCTCAAAAAAATGGATAAAAGTGCCTCCTGAGGCCCCAACGTTTCAATCCCTTTATAGTTTGCATTTGTCGGGAAAAAGAAATGGAGTACAAAGGCGCCCGCTACGTCCCCCTTAAGAAAGGGGGACAAGGTAAAGGTAGTGTAATAATATATTATAATGGTGACGCGAAACTCGTCCCCGGATACCCTTCAATAAAGAGATTAGTCTTGTTAAGTAAAGTTCCTCAATACTTTCCTGAAGGAGTGAGCGTTGAAGAGAAGATGAATGGATACAACGTCAGAACGGTTCTAGTTGGCGGTGAACTCTTTGCGGTAACGCGGGGCGGATATCTTTGTCCTTACACAAATGCTAGACTTAGAGAAGAAATTGGTGAGGAACTGAAAGAACTACTGAAAGCGCTACCTCAAGGCAGCGTAGCAGCCGGAGAAGCTATAGGAATAGAAAATCCCTACGTGAGAGTTGAATATCCCGAAGAACCCAAATTCGGATACTTCATATTTGATATATTTGTGAGGGAAGGCAAAAGCTGGAAACAAATGCCCGTTCACGAGCGTCACGAGTTGGTAAAGCAATACGGACTAAGAAATGTAAGGCTATTAGGTACGTTCGAACCAGAAGAAGCACCAAACAAAATTAAAGAGATAATAGATAGATTTGACATTGAAGGTAGAGAAGGCGTAGTTATGAAAGATCCAAAATATCGCAGAGAGCCAGCCAAGTATACGGGAAGTTTCACTAATATCGGAGACATAGAACAAGGTATGTTATATCCGTTTGACGAAGGGAAAGACTATCTGTTCCCAAGGATAGTGAGGGAGATGTTCAAAGTTTATGAAGAAGGCTTGGAAGGGAGGGCTTTCGAGGAGAGGGCCCTGTGGTTAGGGAAAGCCATACTTATGCCATCCGTAAAGGCTGTAAAGGCTGTGGCTGAGGGGAACCCTATACATGAGGACTTCATCCTAAGGTTCCCTTCAGAGGAGGACTTAGAGGATTACTTGAAATACACTAGATCCTTGGGTGTTAAGATATCTGTTTTAGAAAAAGAAACAGAGGATGGTTGGATTGTAGTTAAAGTGAGAAAATACAAGAGAAGTCCAAATGCTATTGAAGGTATACTAAAGAGCGGTCATACTCCTCTCGATTAATCTAGCCACCTCTCAAATCCGCTTTTCAGTAACTCGTAGTAGTTGTCCACGCTTACGATAGTTTTATCTTTAGCACATACGTTAAGGGTACCTTCACCAACCTTTCCTATTATACTGCCCTCTGTTATCCTAAGCACCTTGGATAAGTTCTCTTCGGGCACTGAGAGTATATACCTTCCTCCACTCTCCGAGAACAGTGCCTCAGTAATCTTTTCCCATTTACCATGGATTCTCGCTATATCAATGGTTGCACCTAGATCTCTTGCTATTTCTGCAACAGCAACCACTATTCCTCCAACGCCCACGTCATGAACTCCCGTAACAAAGGGTAATGCTTCCAGGATTTTCTCCGCGGTTATAACTTCAGTTCTGGGTCTCGGTAACGGTGGTTTGCCCAATACTTTGCCATACACGCTCCACAGATATTCACTTCCTCCAAGCTCGGGGAAGGTCTCACCAACGAGAACTAAGTAGTCGTCTTCTTGGGAAATAGTTCTTTTTACGTTAAAGACATTATCTACCTTTCCTATCATGGTTATCATGACTGTAGGCTTTATCTGCTTACCAGTCACTTCATCTTCATTGTAAAAGCTCACTTTTCCACCAACTATTGGAACATAAGTTTCTCTTTCGACCCATGCTAAACCATCAACCATTCTCACGAAAAACCAGAAACGGTCAAGCTTCTCCGGGTTGCCAGCATCTATTTGGTCAACTGCTGCTAGTGGTCTACCACCGACAGCAACAACATTCCTATATGCTTCTAAGAAAATTGATGCTGCTCCTAATAGAGGGTCCAAGAAGGTATAACGTGGATTGGAGTCCGTTGTTACGGCAATCCCTCTTGGATAATCTTCGATAAGCCTTAGTACAGCAGAGTCACCCTCTCCAGGTTTTATAACAGTTCTTATCTGTACCTCGTAGTCATATTGTTCGTAAATCCATCTCTTTGAGGCAACGTTTGGTGATGACAGAACTTTTTCTATCGCTTCCTTGAGATCTACTTCTGGGAGTTCGGGTATGATTTCTAGTTCTAGATGCCACGAGGGCCTTCTGTAAGGTCTGTCCAGTTCCGGTCCTTCAGCTAGGAATTTGGCCGGCAAGTCAGCTACTTTCTTACCTTTAAAGTATACTTCAATTCTCCCAGTATCAGTAAAGTGACCTATGATGCTATAGGGTACATCATACTTTTCGAGTATTCTCTTAAGTTCTTCTAGGTCTTTGGGTCTAACTATGAGCATCATTCTCTCTTGGCTTTCTGACGCTATTATTTCCCATGCTTCCATAGGCTCTCTTAAGTGGAGTTTATTCAGCTCTACCAGTGCTCCAAGGTTAAACATAGCTGCTACTTCGCTTACTGCAGTTGCTAGACCACCACCACCTAAGTCTTTGACGAATACGAGTATGCCTTCATCCCTAGCCTCTAATATGGAATCTATTAGTAACTTTTCCATTAGAGGATCTGGAACTTGAATAGCTGCATACTCTTCTTGCGCACTCTCATCTAAATTTTTAGAGGCAAATGAGCTCCCGAGTAAGCCGTCCTTTCCGGTATAATTGCCAGCGATGACTATTACGTCGCCGGATTTAGGCCTTCCATTTATCAGCTTATCCTTGGGGCATACACCAATACACGCCGCTGAAACCATAGGATTTCTAGTAAAGTCTGGATCAAACCAAGTTTCTCCCCCAACAGTGGGGACACCTATCCTATTCCCATAGTCGGAGATACCCTTAACCACGCCCCTTACATGCCATTTAACCAAGTCCTCCTTTATATCGCCGAATATCAAGTCATCTAAAAGGGCTATGGGCTTCGCACCCGAACTTAAGATATCTCTAACTATCCCACCCACACCAGTCGCCGCTCCGTTGTAAGGATCAACGGCAGATGGATGGTTATGGCTTTCTATTCTAAATGCTACATATACCTTTCCAAAGTCAATAACTGCTGCATCGCCTCCTTTTACTACCCACGGAGCGTCCATAGCTAACTTTCTCAAGTGCTTTCTAGAACTTTTATAGGAACAATGTTCACTCCATTGTGCCTCAAACATGACAAGTTCTACTTGGGTTGGTTCTCTCCCTAGTGTCCTTCTAATAAGTTGAAGCTCTTCTTCTGTTAGGGGCAATAGTACACCCATGAGGCAGTCCAGTAAGCCTTATTCAAAAGGCTAAGGTGGCTCAACGCCGAATGTTTCTACGACGTTGTCTACATTTATCCTCGTCAAATATTCTTCGTCAACTAGACCTCTCTCAAGTAAGACAAGCTGGTTCTTTACCATTTCCCATGGATAGATGACTACACCCGGCCTCTTGGGATCGTCTATGTGGTCGCTTTCGACCATATACTTAGGTTCCAGTTTAACAGCCCTTTCCAGACTCCCTAAGACTCCCGGAACGGTTGCCCTTAGACCTTCCTTAACTGCCGCTTCTAAGGACTTACCTCGAGCATGATGAATTATTACTTTTTTCCAGTCTAAGCCTAGACGCTCGATCCTTTTTTTAATATCTAGTGCTGTTACTACACCGCCCTGCTCTAAGTGAAGATGTATTGGAATATCATAGTCCTTAGCTATCTCTAGTGCTCTATCCATAATCATATTTGCTATTACAATATGTGTGGGCATAGTCTTATAATGCTGTCTCCCCACTTCACCTATACCGTCTAGTTCACCACTTTTGACACGTTTTTCTACCAAATCCATTACGTTCATTCCAAACTCTAACACCTTATCTGGTGTCATGCCTTCTAAGCCCATTAGCTTATCAACGTCTGCAGGATGGAAGCCAAAGAATGCTTTACTTTTTAATCCATTCTCTTCAACAACTTTCTTTTCCTTTAATACAAGTTCTAGTGATCTTTCGTAGCCTTCTAGTGTTGGCTCTAAGGAGTAATGCCATGGGCTCAAGCCTACAACTGACATGTACCAGCCGCCAACCTCTTTAAACTTCGGTGCTATAGCCTTCATACCCTTCCCTTTTATGGGATTAGAATGGGTGTGCGCATCTGCAAAAATCATATCTCGTACCCTAGCGCGACTTCACGTCATCGAGTTAATTAGAAATTGAACTCGACCGTTTCTCCAGGCTCTAAGACCCTAGATTCAGCCAAGCCCAGCTCTTCTACTTTCTTCTTGAATTCGTAGGGATCAGCCCTTATCGGCGGGAAGGTGTTGTAGTGCATAGGTATTGCTATCTTTGGTTTTATCATCTTGACTGCCAATAAAGCCTGCTCTATATCCATAGTGTAGTGACCTCCTATGGGTAGTAGCGCTATCTTGGGTGCGTACAGTTGACCTATGAATTGCATCTCTGCGAATAAGCCCGTATCACCAGCATGATAAAGTATAGGAATCTCGTCTTTGAAGATTATTGCCCCGGTAGGTACGCCCTTATCATAGCTAGAGTGAGTAGCTGGTGTTAGGGCTATAGCTAAACCTTTCGCTATATCGTCCAGCTTGGCCGGTCCGCCAATGTTAGCACCTATACCTTGGAAGCCTTTCTTTGTCAAATCAACGTATATTTCATGGATTGCGAAGAATTTGGCCCCCGTTCTCTTCATGATCTCCTCGCTATCTCCTATGTGATCTTCGTGTGCGTGAGTTATTACAATTAGATCGGTCTTAAAGTTGTTGACATATTCGTCCAAAGTAGTTTTTGAGAGTGGGTTAGTTATCCAAGGATCTATCGCTATTCCTATACCATCTATATCTACGTGAAATGCCGAGTGGCCGAAGTACGTTAGCTTAACCTTCATAGCTCTCTCCCATATAGTTCTCTGTGAGTGGGCGTTTATCGGCATAGGGCGATGAACGATCGGATTTCGGCCGACGGTGGATGAGGAGGTCCCGGGGGTGAGCCAAAGTATTCAAACCTTATTTGACTGGACACCACACACTTCTCGGGTATTAAGATTATGAGAGCAGTATTGGCAGCAGTGGCGCTACTTTCTGCAGTAATGGCACTCACACCCTTACAGTATGCTAATCAAATAATTGTGCCTACAAACGTCTTTCAGTTAAAGATGACATACGTAGCGTTGCAGACATATAATATCATGCAGATAAATATAACTCCATCGTTAAAGTATAGCTTATTGGAATCCATCAAAAGTCTCACACAGCAAGCCTATAAAGAGAATCTGTATATCTATGCTAGCTACGGATTAGCAGATCTGGCGCTATTGGGCACAAACTGCAAGGAACTTATGTCGGTAGTAAATGTTAACACCATATTGCTAAATAAAAAGATCGACCCGTTAGCTAGACTGATAGCATTAGAGGCACTTAAAGATGCAAACTGCACTGTGGATCCTAGCATTGAATATAACATAATAAAAGCCTCAATAAATGAGATGAACGCATTAAAGCTTGTGAATAATGATAAAGCAATTGAGATCTACTTCCACTTACTACAACTAGGAATTCACGACACCCAGTTTGAGAACTGGCTCAGAAAGCTTGCCATTTCTTACTACTTAGCCTACGCTAACGGAAAGTTAGCAAAGCTTGCCGAAGTCTTAGGCATATTCAGAATGACCCCAGAGGGTCTCGGATGGTTAGCTGACATCCTAACGTTAAAGGGTTATCCAGAGGCAGTATATCTGAAACTAGTATTACAGAAAATGCTCGAGAGAGGAGAGCTACCATATACGGCACTGATAGCACTTGCATATTCCAGTGCCTATAAGCCCCAAAGTACTGTGAAGACAGTAACTTTGGAGTACTGTAATAAACTCTTCACTAAGACCAAGATAGTTAGTGTTAGAGTGATCACTACCAGAACTGTTACCACGACAACAACTACAACAACTACCGAGACTTTATTTGTTCCACTAACCTTTAAGGTAGCAGCTCCCATAGGTTTAGCAGCCATTGCCAATATCACAGGCTCTGTGACAGTTTGGATACCTACAACTACTACAGTAATAACAAACATCAGCGGCGTTCCGATCAGCACAGTCCTTACCCTGACGCCAACCTATACCTTAACAATTCTTAACAACTTAATCAAGACCTTAACTATTGCTAACGCAATATACAACGGTACTTCTACAACTGTGGTCGTAGGAATAGGTACTATAGCCTTCAAGTTCACCACTACAATAACAAAGCTATTAAGCTTAGTGAGGACGTCTGTCATCAGCATAACCACAACTTTAACTACAACTTTAACTCAGTTCGTAACTACAGTATTGACAATACTGAAGTCTATTCCTAAACTCCTCACTAAGCTCACCGGTATACCAATAATTATTACAAGCACTATCACAAGAGCAATAACAATTATAACTTCTGTAAACATGTTCGTGCCTTTGGTATCTCTAAGTACAGTAGCAAAATCAATATCTCTAATAAAGCCATTGATCGTTACAATAACTAAACCAATAATTGTGTCGGTGCCTCAGCTCGCCACAGTCGTTACGAAATATGTAACACTAACAATATCAAAGATGCTAACGATAATAACCAAACTCCCAACTTCTACGGTTAGCGGAACTCTGATACCTCTAAGCACTACAGTAACAATAGAGAAGACCGTAACATTCCCATTGACAGTCTTTAGAACGATAACGAAATTACTAGGGATGTGTCACTTCAGTTCAGTTCCCATAGTTTTCATGACCACAATAACGTATCTAAATACTATAGTTACAACAATAACTAAGACTTTGTCGTTTACTAAGGTTATAACATTTGCTAGCACAATAACTAGTACAATTACGACTACCATCAGTACGCTTTTGAAAGCACCCGTTACAGTTACACTAACAACATCAACAACCTTATTAAAAGAAGTACTCTTAACGGTAACTACATTCGTTACGAGAACAATAACTACAACAATGACTACGACAATGTCAACGATACTGAGAATACCAATAATCAGTACGTATACTACGGAAATAACTCACTTTAGCATTCTGAGAGCGAATGCGACAGCACTTACACAAACCATAATAGCTCCTTTGGAAATAACTAAGACATATTCCAATATAATAACGTTAATGGTTAACAACGTACTTAATACTATAAGTACTACTGTAACGGCAATTACTGCAGTAACTAGCACAACGGGTAAGATAGTTAGTATGATAACCAAAGTATTCCCATTAATTTATACAAATATAATGACGACTATGCTAACAACAACTAAAACTATGACAAAGACAGTGTCTGAACTTATACCGATACTAAAGGAAACAACCGTATCGAAGACTATGCCTCTGATAGGCAATAAAACAGTTTTCAGAACAGTAACTGTGACTGAAGTCCTAAAGCTGCCTAGCATAACTACTTATACGACAACCCTTACCCTAACGAGCTATGCAATGGTTACTACGGAGACTTTAAACCACACTCTAACTATAATAAAGACTATTATCATGCCAAAGATAGTGACCAAAGCTCTAGCACCGACAGTTACTACAATGGCAACTTTTGTTTCTTGGATTCAACAACAAAATACTGTTACCGTCTTAGCTAGAGAAATAATCACGACTACAATAACGAACTTTATAAAATTAACATCAACGATAACTAAGTCTATAACCAAAACATTGACCAAACTATTAAGCTTAGTACTTACAACAACAAGTGTAACGACAGTCGAAAAGACTATGGGTAATGTAACCACAACTATAACGACCACCTTGACCTATTTGAGAACAATAAACAAATTAATAACACTCTCTACGATTGTGACGAGAGTAACGGAGGTTCCTCTAACAGTAACTGCCCTAAACTTCGTGACCTTAACTAGCTACCTAACCAATACGGTTTCATCAGGAGGACTCATAACTAGGGTAATTCCTGTGATTACACAATCACCAGTAACTCTGACGCTAATTATCAGTAAGGTAACCACGAGTACCTTACTATCATCACTCTCAGAGCTCATTCCGGAGATAGTAACAACTATAAGAACCATTTCTAAGATGATAACTACACTAGCTACGATGAGTATAACCACAACATTGACAACATTAGTGAAAACAACCATAACAATAGGGGCCACTACCACTGGCATCGTCGCGAGTGTTACCGCGTATCTGCCACTGACAATAATTAGTATCGTGAATGTATCAAAACCAGCTACGATAACAGTAACCAAGATAGCGAGTGAGATATTGACTGTGCTACCCGTGTCAATCAATAAGATTAGCGTCATTCCTAGTATCACTTATACAACGGTACTTGAAATGATCGTCATACCACTCAAGGCTACTAAAACACTTACGGCTACAGTAGTTAAGACGTTAACTAATGCATTAATGGTTATATCATCGCTAACGAGGTTGATGAGTAAAGCAATTACAACTACTGTAACACAAATAGTTAGTACATTGGTAAGTGTTGTGACGACAAAACCAGTAGTAACTGTCGCCACGATAGTAGAACCCCTAAGGGTATTGCTAACAATAACTACGACATCGCTAACAACGCTGAGACAAACGATAACCTCAGTCATAACCACAACTACTACCATTACTACGACAACAATAAGAACTAGTACAGCCCTCATCTTGGCACTTAAGACAAGTATAACGACTATACAAAACCAACTCCTCGAACCAGTAATTAGCTACAGTCTAGTCACTACTACACAAACAGTTACAGTAAGCCAAATAGTTACTACAGTACTCAAAATAACCAAATCGATCATTCTTACCGCCACTAAGGTGTTAACTATGACAACCACAATTCTACAAACTATTACGTCAACTCTTACTAAGACAATAAGTGTAATAATACACAATATGGTAGAAGTAATCGGTACAGTGACTAGAACTATAAGTATACCCGTATACGTTTACAGCTAAATTTTTGATATATATTCGCATAGATAACTATAATAAGTATAAACCCCCCTTTGCACTTAGGAGGGGGTCAGTACCTTATGTCAGTGGTCGAAATCCGGTGGCACGGAAGAGGTGGCCAAGGGGCTGTTACGGCCTCTGAGATAGTAGCAAAAGCTGCCATATCACAAGGCAAATACGCACAAGCATTTCCATCCTTCGGTGTTGAAAGACGTGGTGCACCAGTTGAGGCATTCACCCGAATTTCTGATAGACCAATATATGTCAGATCGAAGATCTATGAACCCGATATAATAGTCGTCTTAGATCCTACACTACCAGCTTCCATACTAACTCGAGGTCTAAAGAAGAACGGTCTCGTTGTTATAAATACTGATAAGAAACCTGAGGAATTGAAGAAGGAACTAGGTCGTGAGGATGTAACGGTTGCAGCAGTCAATGCAACTAAGATTGCGCTTGAAACACTAAAAGTACCGATAGTAAACACTGCAATACTAGGAGCCTTTGTAAAAGCCACTGGCCTAGTTGATATGGACCATTTATTACAAGCTGTTAAAGAAAAAGTGCCTCCACGTACGGTGGAGGCAAACTTGCAAGCTGTGAAGAGGGCGTATGAGGAGGTGGTTATAGGATGAGTATGACTAAACTTCCGGGATGGAGGGAACTTCCAGAGGGAGCAGTTGTAAGAGATGTCGGCAATACCGAAACAATTGATGTTAGTGGATGGAGAGTCTTTAAACCTGTCATAATAGACGAGAAATGTACTCGTTGTAGGCTATGTTGGATCTATTGTCCGGATGGCGCAATCTTGGAAGTAGTAGACGAGAAGGCAAGGATGGGTAAGAGGTATGAAGTCGATTATATGCATTGTAAGGGATGCGGTATTTGTTGGAGAGAATGTCCCGTTAATGCAATAGAATGGGTCCCTGAGGAGAGGTGATAACCATGCCCAGGTTAGCTCTAACCACAAATTATGCTGTAGCTCATGCTGCCAAAGATTCTGATGTAGATGTTGTAGCAGCTTATCCTATAACACCATCGACACCAGCTGCTGAGAAGCTTGCAGAGTTCGTTGCAAATGGTGAAATGGATGCTGAATATATACACGTTGAATCAGAACATTCCGCTGCCTCCGCTCTGGTCGGAGCCTCGGCAACGGGTGCTAGGGCATTTACTGTAACGGCCAGTCAAGGCCTAATATATATGAGTGAAGTCTTGTACATAGCTTCCGGCCTAAGGTTACCAATGGTTCTTGGCGTGGCCTCAAGGGCATTGAGCGCTCCTCTGAGCATTTGGGGAGATATGCATGACATAGCTTCTCTGAGAGACGCCGGTCTCATGATATACTTTGTAAGTTCTGCTCAAGAAGCATATGATACGGTAATACAAGCCTTCAAAGTAGCAGAAGATCCCAGAGTTCATTTACCAGCAATAGTTGATTATGACGGTTTCGTGCTAAGCCACGTTACTGAGCCTGTAGAAACTATCGAAAGAGAAGAAGTACTGAAATATATACCAAAGAGTATAACTTGGAATGTACTAAACCCTAAGAAGCCGATAAGCATAGGTACTGTAGGAGATCCCGATTACTACTATGAGTTCAAGTATCAGCAACAAGTGGCTATGGAAAACGCTCTGAAAGTAGCTGAAGAAGCTGACAGAGAATTTGAAAGGATGTTCGGAAGAGGCTACGGTATAATTGAACCTTATAGAATGGATGATGCCGAAATTGCTATGATTGCTTACGGAGCTCATGCCGGAACTGCAAGAGTTGCCGTCGATAAAGCTAGGGAGAAAGGCATTAAAGTAGGACTAGTTAGGCTAAGGTTATGGAGACCATTCCCGAGTGAACAGTTGAAGAAGCTCTTGGAAGGTATCTCAGTCGTAGGCGTTCTAGACAGAGCGATGGCTTTAGGAGGACCCCTACAAGGGCCCGTGGCTCTCGATGTTGGAACATTAATTGCTACCAGAATGCCCGACGTCAGACTAGTGAGCTTCACAATAGGTATCGGTCAGAGGGATGTAAGGGTCGAAGACCTAGTGAGGGTCGCAGAGATGTTGGATGAAATATCCAAGGGCAAGGAGATACCTATGAAGACCATACCAATAGGCTTAAGGGAGTGATTTTTACGTCTTTATGAACTAAGTTTGAGTAATAATGTATATGTGAAAGGAGGTGGAGATTATGTCATTAAAAGAAGTAGGTCCGATGCAAGAAATTAGGAATCATATGCAGATACCGAGAGAAGAATACATAGCAGGAGGACATTCTGCATGTCAAGGTTGTGGACACTTTGTAATAGTAAGGCATCTACTCAAAGCAGCTGGACCTAACACGATTGTAGTTAACCCAACTGGATGTTTGGAGGTGGTTACTACAGTATTCCCATACAGCAGCTGGAGGGTACCGTGGATCCACGTAGCTTTCGAAAATGGAGGTGCGGTGGCATCTGGCGTCGAAGCAGCAATTAAGTCGCTCCAAAGGAAAGGCGTGCTACCAAAAGATGAACAGATCAATGTAGTGGTGTTTGCAGGTGATGGAGGGACCGTTGACATAGGTTTTCAATCACTATCCGGGATGTTAGAGAGGGGTCACAAGGTAGTTTACGTCTTACTAGACAATGAGGCATACATGAACACTGGAATACAGAGGTCTGGTTCTACGCCCTTCGGTGCTTGGACAACAACCACGCCAGTTGGTAAGAAATGGAAGGGTGAGTGGAGAGTAAGGAAGGACATGATACAGATAGCTGTAGCGCACCACATACCTTACGCAGCTACCATAAACCCAGCCTACCCGGTTGACATGTACAACAAGATGGTGAAGGCATTGAAGGCCAACGGCCCAGCCTTCTTGCATGCATACAGTCCATGTCCAACTGGTTGGAGGTTTGATCCATCTAAGACTATAGAAGTTGCCAGACTGGCTGTGCTGACTGGATATTGGGTACTATATGAATACGACCACGGTCAATACAAAGTCAACGTCCCCGTGCTGAAAAGGAAACCCGTCAAGGAATTCATAAAACTACAAGGAAGGTTCAGGCACATGACAGAAGAGCAAGTAAAGAAGCTACAAGAGATTATAGACCAGCACGTCGAGATGATAAACAAACTAGTAGGCAAGCAAGTGATAGGTCCCGTGGTTGAGTAACCTTTATATATTTTCTACATGTTCCAAGGTTCTCCTTTTATAACTTCTCTTATTACTGCCGTGGCGTAGTATCCTTTGGGTAAAGTAAACACTAATCTCATTGTGTTACCTTTTGCAAAAGCACTGATATTAGAGGTAGAGCATGGGGATCTGGGCCATGTTCTTAGACCAGCTCTCTTAAGGTCATCTAAATTGATACCCTCTTCCTCCAACAAACTTTCGTATTCCGATGCCCCAGGCCCCGGGAGCCTCTTAGGTCCATCGCAAGGATCTTTGTGAGAAGTAACCGCTTTATTATAAATATAGGATTGGAAGGCTTGAAGTAGCAGTTTGTATATCTTCAGTTTCTTCAAGATCTCTTCTGGGCTATATCCCTCTAAGAGCCTTTTAGCTATGTAGAATTCTATATCCATGAATCTGGGGGCTCTCATGAATGCTGTAAGACCTTCTTTGTAATACCTTAACCTAACGATCTTCGATGATTCGGACTCCCAAGGGAATGGTTCACCTAAAAGGACGTCAACAGCTTTCTTCCACATTCTCCTTATTATGAATTTGCCGACGACGTGTGAAATAGGCCTTCTAGACCCAAATCTCTGATAACCATAGATGCCGGGTACCTTCCAATAGCCTTCTATCTTTTTTGCATAATTCTCTATATCGCACTCAAATTCCATGTCGATAATGAACAAGTTACCTAATAGGTAGCTCTTCTTCACTTCCCCCATTCCAATTCTCTTTAATACTATTTCTTTATTGCCCTTGGACCAAGCAAAAGCGTTTACTGAGACATCTGAAGAGACGAATTGAACCGTCTGTGCATCTTTATCCTTTAGACCTGCAAAGCGCCACTTACCCCCTAGTGCTCGTTCCAATATCCTAATTGCGTGAAGAGTATCTATGTTCTTTTTGTACAGAATAAATAGGTTATGATTACCCGCAATTCCTCTGAGCCTTTCTATAACACGGAAACCACGTGGTCTTACAACTTTTCCCTTACAAGGAGGTTTGAATAATGTAAAATATCTTTGAAGACCTACGTAAAAGTCAACTGGGTGAGGTTTCATAGGTAAGCAGCCAGTTTTACTGGTACGGGTATTTCTGGTTTTACGACTTCTTTCATGAACTCTTCCAGCCCGGCATTCTTTATGGCTTCTAGTACTTGTTCATCGCTCACTCCCCTTTCTATTTCAATCCTTTTGTCCAGCGGTTCAATGTGTTTTATGTTTACCCTTCTTCTTTTAACACCAGTTAGGCTCTTAGGACCCGTTACTAAGACAAATTTATCGTCTATTAGGTCCACTATGACACATTTACGACCGGCCTCGCGACCAGCTATTTTGACACAAATCCTTCCAACTTCGATTGCTGGCATATCTTTAACCCCTTAACCGGCGTAGCTAGGAGAGCTTTAAGGATTATTGTATTCACTCGGTGGGCAGAAGCTATGAATATTGCACAAGTGATAGTTGTTACAAGCTCAGTAATATCTATACTGCTTTACTTCATTCCAAAAATACGAAACGGTGAGAGGGTATTCAGTCCATTTCCGGGCATGATCGCCATAAGGTTCAAGATAAGTGGGAAGCCCTCACCTATGAATAAGTATGATAAAATGATACTGAACTCGTTCATAATTTTAACGTTGTTAGGAATGCTAATGGGATACTGGATCTTGCTTGAATCACTAATTCCACACAGCGGAGGAGGTGTGGCTATAATGCCGCTAATACCGGGCCTAACCATCCCAATGGAGCTATTGCTAACACTAGTGTGGATAATAGCCATATCTATGGTGGTTCACGAGTATGCTCATTATTGGGCTAGTATTAAGCAAGGTATAAGCGTAAAAAGTGCTGGAATAGGTTGGATGCTCTTCTTTCCGATAGCTTTTGTAGAGCCCAATGAAAACGAAGTCTTACAAAGGACACCGTTAGAGAGAATAAGGTTGTATGCCGCAGGTCCAGCAGCAAACTTGGTAATAGCCGGACTCGCGATACTGTTATTGAAATCTCTCACTTCACCTGGCATATATATAGTGGGTGTGGAAAAAGGATCTCCAGCTTGGAAAGCTGGTATAAAACCCGGCGATGTGATACTTGCTGTCAACGGTGTGAAGGTTAAGAACTTGGCAGAGTTAAAGAAGATGATAGACGGTCACTCTGAAATTGTTGTTACTATACTAAGAGGCAATAGTGTACTTAAATTGGTAGTCAACAAAGGAAAGTCAAAGCTTATAGGTGTATTCGTTGTACCTTTCCGACCTTCGGTATGGGCCCTTAGTTTATTCAGCCCCAATACTTTCGTCCAGCTAGTTAATACCGCTATGTGGTTGAATATGATAAACATGGGTTTAGGGGTAATTAACGCATTACCTATGTTCATTACGGACGGAGGTAAAATAGTGTTGGAATTGAGAGGTAGACTCAAGGGGTTCAGCACTATAATTCAAACCCTAACACTTCTGTTATTCTTTATGGTATTGTCGAGATCTTTGGTGATGATTGGTTAGAGCGCTTCTTTCGCAGTCTCGTATACGTTCTTTATGGCTTGTGCGGCCCTCTTCAGTCTTTCCCTCTCCTCTGGGGACAAGAGCTGTGGTAGTGGCCTTATTTCGCCGGACATGAGTGTAGGCACCGATATTGCTACTCTACCAACCCCTTCTATCTCTTGAATACTGGAGACTGGTATTACTTTGTCCTCATTGGCTAAGAAGGATACCACTATTTCTTGGAAAGTAGCCGCAGGGCCCCAGATAGTCGCACCTTGTTTGGCTATTATAGCAGCAGCTACCTCTTTGACGTAATTTTCTATGTCTTCATGTTTAAGTTCTATATTGTGTGTCTTCATGTACTCATCTATGTGTGCACCCTTTATAGTGACTGTACTCCATGCAACAAATGCTTCCTCTCCGTGTTCACCTACAACATATCCATCAACGGCTGCTATGGGTACTTTTAGTAATTCGCTAACTGCGCTCCTAAACCTAAACGTATCGAGGCTTGTTCCACTACCTATTACCTTACCTTTGTTGCCTATAACGTCTGCAAGTATCATCGCCATAGCATCTACTGGATTTGTTATGACCATGTACAATGCTCCGGGGTTCCTATCCCTAAGTTTGTCTCCTATGTCAGCTATTATCTTAGCGTTTACCTTTGCTAAGTCCCTTCTACTCATGTCAGCTTTTCTCGGCTTTCCTGCAGTAATTACTATCGCATCTGCATTCTCAACCTTGCTCACGTCATCGTATGCTTCTACTTCTATACTTCTTCTGAAAACTGCCGCGGCATGTTTGATGTCTTCCATTACTCCTTTACTGAGTCCCGGAACTACGTCTACCAGCACCATCTTTGCAATGCCAGGAACTATAGCCATCGTGTAGGCAAATGTTGCCCCAACTCTTCCAGTGCCTATTACGGCTACTTTGTAGGGAACGCGTGCCACGCTTATCGCCGCGCAAAGAATGTTAGAGCAGACTTAAACACGTATATGCCGGGAGGGGTGTTCGACCCCTACCGGCTCCCGGGATTCATTATCCGCCTCTCCGGCGGCCTTTTCCCGGTCCATCCTGGGGCATGTAAAGGTTTTTGATATCCGATTAATCAGTTTTCATGCCCGATGAGGAGTGGCGACGGCTTGAGAGGTGAAGAGAGGACACCTAACCGATGGGTGATAGACGTTGAAAGCCTTTGCTGAATCGTGGGTAAAATCCAAGGATGCCGCGAGATATCTATCTAAACATTACATGCTAATCTTATGCGAAGGTGTAGAAGGATGTCCGCGAAGGATAACTGTCGAAGGATGGAAAGGTAAAAAGAGTAAGGCAATAGTTTTTGCTAATCCTAAGAAGCTAGAGGAGAGTAGAGCTGCTGCGAGACATCGTTTAGTTGATGGAGTGAGCTTCGGAAAGGGCACTTTGAGGTTCTTTGATAAGAGTCAAGCATCACTAATGTTTCAGTTTGGGAAAATAGCAGAGTTCAGAGTTAATGAGGCGTTAACGGATTATAGGTATCTAGGCGACTTGAAAAAGGCCGTAGAGCTGGCACTTGTAAAGGACGTGCCCGTAGCTTTTACATGTGCACCCGAATCAGTATTTCAAGTTTGTGTGCCATTTCAAGTGATTTCCTTACTTGAAGGATTAGGCATAGCGGAAGAAGATGCAAAAGCTATATGGGCATTGGGCAGTAACTACTTGCTAAGCTTGGTCGAGGCCAAACAGGGGATGAGGAAGGTTTTAAGGAGTGAATGATGAACGCGAACCCACGCCCTGACCTCACTCGCTCACAAAAGCTGTCTTTAGGTAGTCCTCTAATCCAAACCTGATACTGTGGTCAGCCGCCGAACCCCTTATCTCGAGTATCCTGTAGCTGGGCGAAAGTGCTATACTTAGCGCTCTGAGGAACGTTTCCCTATCCATACTTCTTGAACATGAAGATAATGCTAAGACACCTTCGGTTATCTTGAATGCTAGCGAATATGCCTTTATATATAAGCTAAAACCGTTAGGACGGTCATCCATTAAGGCCGGGGGATCTACGCTGCCAGAACCAAAAGAGGAACCCTTCCTTAAGGCTCTCTCCATGAATTTCCATGCATCGCTCCTCACTACCTCTACCTTCTCCTCGTCAATCCCATTCAGCTTCAAGTTATCCCTCAAGAC
>JALWJF010000019.1 GCA_027081755.1 Desulfurococcales archaeon
TTGCTAAAATGTTAGGATTTGAGAATAAGGATGAATATAAAACCCTTGCTAATAGGATAACTGAGGAACTCAAGGAACTCTTAAAAGGCATAAAAAACAAAGATAAAAAACTGTATAATACTTTGCAAAATGAGTTCGTCAAATATTATGGGCCTAGCTATGACTTCGACAAAATAATTAATGAATGTGAATCATTAAAGATCAGTAAGGTATTGAACATACTAAAGCATACTTTACCTTATCTAGAGGAATATGGACTAGATGAGTTACTGGAAAGAGGCAAAAAACTCTACGAGGAAGTTTCTGACCTACACTATTCTAAAGGTTACAAAGTACTGAAAAGAATGAGGGAAGATGGAAATAAACTTGTTAAGGAAGTCGAGCAAAAGATAAAGGAGGAACTAGGTATCAAAGATGAAAATATAGTCTTCAAAACCCTTCATGGAGATCACTTTAGAGTCGCAGCTGGAGCTTCCGCACTCCCAACAACGTACACAATCTTTAAGTTCAACGTATTACCGTTCCTGTTGGAGTATCCATCAGCAAAGCAAGTTCGAGTTTATGGCAATGAAGAATTCCTAAAATGCTATGGTTTCAAGAAGATAGAAGAGGTTGAGATAGGCGGAAAACCACTGAGAGAGAAGATAGCTGATATCATTGGTGGAAATCATAAATATGATTTGGCTGATGCATTGATAGAGGCATTTAAAGCTTCAGGTTTCGAGTACTTGTCGCCGTACCAAGTGAAATACTTGGAAAAGATCCTCACTAACTTCGAAAAAGACACATTTCCACACGTATTACTCTCTGCACCTCCTGGCAGTGGTAAAACACTAATCTTTACATTGCCAATACTTATCAAGATATTGAAGGAAAAGGTGAACGGTAACAATAGTAAGAGGGCAGTCTTTGTCTATCCGAGAAAGACATTAGCTAAGGACCAAATGGAAAAGATACTTACATTGGTCTATTATTTTAACAAAAACATTGGAACCAAAGGACTTAGTAACTATAAGATAATTGCTGGTATAAGGGATGGTGATTCCCTACCAAGTTCTGGAAGGAGCGGTAAGGTAAGCGTTAGAGGGATAAGGATAGCTGGAAAGGAGTTGCTAGCCGACTACAAAAATGGGAGGTATCGGTATTACCTAGGCAACAAGAATATAGATTGGTTCAGAGACGAAAAGGGCTACCGAGATCCGCTTACATCTTCGGACGTGGACTTGGTAGTGACAAACCATTCAATGCTTTACAAAATGGTTGATGAAAGTATCCTAAAGAGCATAGGTGTTAGTAATAAAAAAGAGTTAGGCGACGTCATGGCAGTTGTGTTGGACGAGGCCCACTTGTACTTCAAAGAGGATATGCTTCCTATAATCCAAAAAGTAGTTGCCTTCCTGAAGATGAAATATGAGCCCTGGTTTATAGTATCTAGTGCCACATTATCGGATAAGACCTTAATACCGAGAAATGTGGTTACCAAATCCATCCAAGGCGTGCTTGAAGTAAAGGAAAGTGGTGGGAAAAAGGATAGTTATAAAAAAGCAGTGAAGAGACTCCTTGGTAAAGACATCGAAGAAATCGTATACGAGCCTTATGGTTTTAGCAGTTTGAACTACTGTGGTCCCCTAAAGCTGAGGCTCGTAGGCATAAGCGTTCCAGGCTTCAAGGGTGCAGAGAACGCGCTCATGGAAACAGAGATAGAGACTATACACTTCACAATAGCTTATGAAAAGGTCCAACAAGAATCATTAAAGCTAATTGGTGCTGAGGAAGCGACAAGACTAATATCTATGACATTCTTTGACAGTTTGAACAGCTTAGGAGATACCGAGAAACTTTTCCGAGAGAGGTTCATTTTGGAGGCTAGAGATGCTCTTGACAGAAGTTTGATGTCATATTATCCTCCCTTAGACCCCAATGATCCCCAAAATGATGCTGAAAATAAAATAAATAATAATCAACATGTTAGTGAAGCATTCATTTATTTGAGAGATCCTAGTGCTGCTCAAAGCCTAATCAGAAGTGCGTATAACATGTATAGAACTGATGATTTGTATGAGCTGTGGTGGAAGAACGAAAACGTATTGAGGTTCGGCACGGTCTCATTTCACTTGACTTTGGATGACTATAAGAAACTTTTCAAAAAGAAATTGAAAGTATCCGATATATCTAATGTACAGTCCGGCAATTGCAGAGGTGTAGTAGGAGAGTTGCTAAGAATGGAACTCAACACACTTGCCTTACAGAGAGTTCTAGAAAACACCTTAGGAGGCAGAACATTAATGGGAATATTCACGTCTAAAAATGTAGGAATAATGTGGAACAATATGAAGAAACACATTAGTGCTGAGATAGCGAGTCTAGCTAAGCCCAATAAGCAATGTAATAGCATTCTTGATTGTATAGAGAAAAATGCGTCTAATTTGGCTAATATGTTTAGTAATAACAATGAAATAAGGGTCTCGCATTTAGTTCATTTTGGCGAAATGAAGAAGAACGTTAGGATAGAGGTGGAAGAATCCCTAAAGAGAGGGGAGGCCTACCTCTCCAGATCTACGCAGACACTGGAGGTAGGAGTTGATCTACCAAATGTAGCAAGTATAATTCAGTTCGACGCGTCCGCCTCTACAGCAGACTTCTTACAAAGGCTAGGGAGGAGCGGTAGATCACAAGAGACCATGTTCATAAGCACTGGAATAATTGTCCTTTCGAAGAACGTTGGTTTAATGTATGAAGATGAAGCGATAGATTACGTCTTTAATATGTCGTCCACAAGGGTCAAGGGCCTCGAGATCCCCCAATATGCTGTCTCCTTCTTCACGAGGATAGTATATGAAACTCTAAACAACAAGTATGGCTTAGAAAATATCATAAATAATATAATTTCTGGTAATAAAGAAATTGATGAAGGAATCATCAACAATTTCGGAGCTAGTAATTTCAAATGGGGATTGCTACCCGAACTATTTGAACACATTTGTAAATATTATGGCAATGAAAACAACCGTTGTAACCAGAACAAGTACAACAAGATATTTAGAGAATGGGTAGGAGATTTAGAAAGCACTCTCCATATAATAACTACAGAAAAGGAAGATGAACTTATGGAAAAGGCTAGAAAAATAATTGACATAATACGGGGAGTTAAGGCGTGTCCACTTTCATCAAAGCTCATGGATTTGGTCTATGTATTTAATGGCTTGCTACAAGTCGGAAGGTTTCCTAACAGTCTTACGGACGCGATGTTAGTTGCGGACGCTTTGAAACACTTGCTAAAGGAACTATCAAAGATAGATAAAATATGTCAAGAAGCACTGAGAGGTGATCTAGAAAGTGCTGTGGGCGTAAAGGGACTCCTCGGTGCAATAAATATACTTAGAGCTTCCTTGCTATACAAGTTAATTAAAGGCCTATATATAGTTGGGCAGAGCACGAAGTGCAAGTCACTTAGCATACTAGAGATAATGTCCAAAATGCTCTATCCGGGAATGAGGGACACCATCGGCAATGAGATCAAGGATAGGCTTATATTGCTTGATCGGTGGTGTGAAACAGAATATGGTGATTCATTCTTGCTAGAGAGTAGACAGCTGCACAGCAAAGGGTGAGGAACCGTGGTTTACTTTAAGCCAATAAGCCATCTAGAGACTCAAAATATGCTACTCAAATCATACCTCTATCTAGCTGATGTAGAACTAAGTATAAAGGACCTAACCCTATATATCAACGTAAAAGCCAACGGAAATAATAAACTCATATTAGGCGCTTTAGAAAGCGCTTATCATTATGCTATAATCGACCTCGAAGAAGCCATTAAAAAATATAAGTATTATAATGAAGGAGGGGACTTCAAAGCTCTAGTGAGTGTCCAAAAGCTTACGAGAAGCAGTAACCCTAAGGACGTTCGCCGTTTCTTCGTCTTCGTAGCTAGTTTAAAGGGAAGTACGAAGAGAGGCACTCAACAGTATGTAGCCCTATGTTTTGAGGATGAGAGCAAGACCAAAGATTACAAGGTCATCATGTATATCCCAGAGGAGCTATTCAAAAACTATGAATATGTGAAAAAGGTAAAGGTATATGTGAATATAGATGTTCCTGACGGGAAATATTCTAAGCTACATAACTACATGTGCTATACACGCAATGCCTTTGCGAGCATAATACCTCATGCTGTCTTGGCCAGAATACCCATCCTCTTTGAGTTCCCTGCTCTGTTAAAGTCAAACATAGGAACCGTTGTAAGCATTAAAGTGAGGTGTGGTTGGAGGAAGTACGATAAAGAAGTAAGCCTTCTTTCTGATGTCATAGCATCATCTTCCAATAAGTTGTCAAGCTTAGGCTTAGCGCCATCCTATTCCTTACCATTATCGCAGCTCTATGGTATGGAACTAAAGCTCGAAAACGTTATCAGAAGTCTCACGAATTTGTTTGAAGTACTCGCGGCATCATCCGTGAATATACTGCAAGATAAAGATTTAATAAATAATGTACTAGATGACATTAAGGAAGAGGTTCTAAGACCACTAGGAAGGGAAAATCAGATCGATAAGCATAGAATAAGTAAACATATCAATGAGATTAATAATGAAATATATAGAAAAAGCAAGGGAAAGGTAAATGTGGCTGTACCCAATGACTTGGATCCTAAGGCTGTATTCAAAGCTCTAGCCTCGAACTCGATATATGGGCCCTCTTCGTGGAGGGAGATAGAAACAGACTTCTATGTGTATACATTACGATTGCTCAGAATAACTATGGTTAACTTATTTGGGGGACACACGTTACTACATGCGGATACGCCTAATAGAATAGTGCTTACAGAATACTATAATAGAAAGGATAGCTTCATACACAACTCACTTTTTACAGCAACAGTTTACGGTCTCATGAAGAAAAACCTAAGCAAGAAGAACATTTCCGATACCGAAGTACTAGTAGCCTCCTACATATTGAGCGACATAATACGTGGTTGGGGAACGCCGGGAAGGTTGCATAAACGGACAAAGACGCTTGCTTGGAATGCTGTAGAGCTGGGGTTACATGGAATAGCACACGCAGTAAGTCTGATGTCGGAAGGCGTAACGAGATCCGAGATCTACGACTTCATAATTCTAAACAAGATAACGAAGTGTAAAAATGAACCCAGGTCTAATGACTGGATTGATGGCGGTATACTCAAGGTTTGTAATTTAGGCGATAACGCATACATTTTCTTAGGCTTCAAAGACGAAGTAGATATTGACTTAACGCGCGAAGAGCTACTCAGTACGATAAATACTAAGATAAAGGAATGTTACGAAAGAGAACTAGAGAGGATGGTTAAGGTGAGGAGAGCATTGAACTTGAACATAACGGGAAAGGTGAATGAGGTAGCAGACCTTCTCAAGTCGATATC
Organism: Desulfurococcales archaeon; assembly: GCA_027081755.1. GTDB lineage: Archaea > Thermoproteota > Thermoprotei_A > Sulfolobales > Ignicoccaceae > Ignicoccus. The sequence goes on from JALWJF010000019.1 coordinate 5,399, forward strand.
AGTGCCAGAAAATGCTAGGAGCTGGGAAGATGTACAAAGGTCCTTAAGTCTCCCTCCAAGAGATGCAAAGACTTTAGCAGAGTTCTTATGCGAGACCAAGCGTTGTATGGACCAGAGCAGCATATTGGGTGAGATTATAGAGGCGTACGTCCCAATGCACTTCGACGTATGCCCTCATTGCTTATTGAACAACGCGGTAAGCTGTATGATTCCAACACTCTCTCAGAGGTATTGGAGGATATCGTTGTTCTGGGCGAAGTATATACTAGAGAACTTAGAGGATAATGACTTCATCGTTAAAGACGTGAAAAGGTATACAGAGTGACTCTCCCCCTTTATTCTCCACAGTACTAAGAAGGTTTGAGGAGTGATGAATGAAATCCTTACTAAGCTCCATTCCCTTTTCCAGTACCCCGCCCGCTTTCCCTTCCATATTGTAGATAAGGTTATGGATAAGTATCCCGGCACATACCTAGACCCGTTCGCCGGCAGCGGAACAGTTCCAGTCCATGCCTATTATCTAGGCCTCGAGGCAAAGGGTTACGACCTACTCCCGATATTACCATTAATGGTCAAGTCAAAGATAGATATTTTGGAAAGAAGGGTTGACGTAAGGGAAATTGAAAATAAGCTAAAAAGTATCAGAGAGGCCCAGTGCAGCTACCCTTGGTTAAAGGAGTGGTGGCCAGAGGGAACCAGAGGTATTGTGTGCGCCCTTATTGAAATTATAAGGGATAACGTTGAGGTGAACGGTTGTAAAATTGATAGTACTAACCCAACCCTGGTCCTTCTAGCATTACACTTGGCTAGAAAGCTCAGCTGGACAGATGACTCAGTATACAAGTGGTTCCGTTCAAAGTTGAAGAAGAAAAAAATAGAAGAAATAATATTGAAAGGTAAGCTCAAGCGTTACTATGTAGACCTTCTGGAGAGAAAGCTCAAGGTCTTGAAGGTGCTGATGAGAACCCTCCCGAAGCCCAAGGGCTCAGTGGTGGAGGTCATCGGGTGTGAAGACATACTGAAAGTAAGGGATAAGGCGGACGTGATTCTGACTTCCCCCCCTTATCTTCAAGCCCACGAATACGTGAGGAGCTTCAAGTACGAGATGCTAATGCTCGGTATAAATTATGAAATTGTAAGAGAGCTGAGCAAATTGGAGATACCCTATAGGAACGAATACTGTGAATATAAAGGAAAACTGTACTTAGA
>JALWJF010000020.1 GCA_027081755.1 Desulfurococcales archaeon
GATAGCTCCCAAGAGAGAAGAGGTGACCGGAGAGGTAGAAAAGAGAGTTGTAGCACAGCTCTTGACCTTAATGGACGGACTGCAAGAAAGGGGAAGGGTAGTCGTAATAGGTGCTACGAACAGACCCAATGCAGTTGACCCGGCATTGAGGAGACCGGGAAGACTCGAAGTCGAGATAGAGATACCCTTGCCGGATAAGAAGGGTAGGTTAGAGATACTCCAAATACACACTAGGAACATGCCTTTAGCAGATGACGTGGATCTAGAAAAGATAGCTGAAATGACTCACGGCTACACCGGAGCAGACTTAGCGGCTCTAGCGAGGTCAGCAGCATTCTATGCTTTGAGAAGGTACTTACCTCAGATAGATCTAGAAAAAGGCGAGATACCGCCGGGACTGTTAGAAAAGATGAAGGTAACTATGGAAGACTTCATGAATGCGTACAAGGACATAGTGCCTTCAGGATTAAGAGAGATCTACGTGGAAGTGCCGGAAGTCAAGTGGGAAGAAATAGGTGGCTTGGAGGAAGTCAAACAAGAGCTCAGAGAGGCAGTAGAGTGGCCATTAAAGTATCCAGAAGCCTTCAAGAGGTTGGGCATAAGGCCACCCAAGGGCATACTCCTCTTCGGACCGCCCGGAACTGGAAAGACCTTGCTAGCAAAGGCCGCTGCAACTGAGAGCCAAGCCAACTTCATAGCAGTCAGAGGTCCAGAGATCTTGAGCAAGTGGGTAGGTGAGAGCGAGAAGGCGATAAGGGAGATATTCAGGAGGGCGCGTCAAGCGGCTCCAGCAATAATATTCTTTGATGAGATAGACGCAATAGCTCCGATGAGAGGTTTGGCTCATGACTCCGGAGTTACTGAGAGAATTGTTAGCCAATTGCTATCCGAGTTTGATGGTATAATATCGCTGGAGAACGTGGTCGTCATAGCTTCTACCAACAGGCCGGACATAATAGATCCGGCGTTGCTGAGGCCCGGTAGGTTTGACAAAGTAATATTCGTGCCGCCGCCGGATACGAAGGGGAGATTCAAGATCTTCAAGATTCATACTAGGAACATGCCATTAGACATGGATGTTGACTTGTGGGAGCTCGCGAGGAGGACGGAGGGCTACACTGGAGCTGATATAGAGGCCGTTTGTAGAGAAGCTGCAATGGAAGCCTTGAGGGAAGACATTAACGCTACTAAGGTAAAGATGAAGCACTTCTTAAGGGCACTGAACAAGATAAAGCCTAGCGTATCGCCGGAGATGGTCAAGTGGTACCGTGACTGGGTGGAGAAGCTACAACAGAGAGCGGAGAGGTTAAGAGAGGGAAAGGGACCGAGCATTTACACGTGAGGTGACAGCCTTGGTAAAACCACAAATGAAAATATGGAAGCCTCAACCCCTCTATTTACACGTATACAACGTTTTGAAGACATTGACCACACTGGGCTCTCTAAAATACATAGAGATCCAAAAGCTCTATGAAGTAATAAAAAGCGACGCCAGGTTTAAGGATGTAGATATAAGCTTAAAGGATGTTTTGAAGGCTGTAATGAGATTAGAACTGAACGGTCTAGTGATAACTAATAGTAATGGTGAAGACGTAAGAAAAATGACAGTCTCACTTATTCAATAACCCTCCTTGTCCTTCCTTTAAAGAATGGGAGCGGAAACTTGGGAGTTACGGCCCTAAGAGAAATAATACCTAAAGAATGTGTCAAGGTGCATGAGCTCAGAGCGTTAAGCGGGAAGGTCGTTGCTCTAGACGCGTATAACTCCCTCTATCAGTTCCTAGCTGCAATAAGGAGCGAAGACGGGAAGCCACTTATGGACAGTAAAGGTAGAGTTACAAGCCACTTATCGGGCTTATTCTATCGAACAATAAACTTGCTTGAGCATGGAATAAAGGTAGCTTACGTCTTTGATGGTAAACCACCCAAGCTTAAAGCTAGAGAGATTCAGAAGAGACAAAAGATAAAAGAGAAAGCAGAAAAACTTTACGAAGAAGCAATAAAAAGAGGTGACATAGAAGAGGCTAGAAAGTATGCTCAAATGAGTGCAAGGCTTACCAAGGACATGGTCGAAGAAGCCAAGAAATTGCTCGATGCAATGGGCGTCCCTTGGATCCAAGCTACGAGCGAAGGAGAGGCCCAAGCAGCTTACATGGCATCCAAGGGCGACGCGTGGGCATCGGCAAGCCAAGATTACGATTCACTCCTCTTCGGATCCCCCCGCTTGGTTAGAAACCTGACGATAACTGGCAGGAGAAAGTTACCGGGTAAGAAGGAATACGTTGAGGTAAAGCCAGAGGAGGTGCTCCTCAAGTGCGTACTCGATAAGTTGGGTATTACAAAGGAACAGCTCGTGGATATAGCAGTGTTGATAGGCACTGACTTCAACGAGGGAGTTAAGGGCGTTGGACCAAAGACTGCGTTGAGATACATAAAAACTTACGGCAGCTTGGAGAAGGCGTTGAAGGCCCTCGGGGTGAAAGATCCCGAACCATTCTTAGAAGCCAGAGAAATATTCTTGAACCCCGAGGTAACTGACGATTATAAGTTAGAGTGGAGAAAGCCTGATACCCAAAAGATAATTGAAATATTGGTCTATGAGCATGATTTCAACGAAGAGAGGGTGAAGAGGGCGATTGAAAGGCTTATGAAGGCTTGGAGGGAAAAGCTGAGAGGTAAGCAAGTGACCTTAGACATGTTTTTCAAGAAGAAATGAAGTTCAGCTTATCAAGTGCCCCAAGCTCAATATTTCAAACGGGTTACGACCACTTTGAAAAAGCGGAGTCATAAGGGTCCTACACTATTCGATTTCATTAACAAGAAGGCACAAACAAATTCAGTTCAAAAAAAGTCTAATGAGAACACAAATGTGGATAAGACAGTAAAAGCCCTTATAAAGAGGGTCTCAAATTCTTCAAACAATGATCACACAAAACCTCCCAAGTTCAAGGGACTCGTTTATACCAACAAGGTTAAGATACCGAGCTTAGAAATAACCTCATCTGGATCTAGAGATTACTCAAAGCTGCTGGAGCCTATGCCCCAAGCTGAAGAAGGTAAAGAATATTATTTACTTCAAGTAGTTTACGATGGACATAGAAACAAGGCAGTAACCTTGCTTTACGATACTTCAAAGCACGTAATTGTTGAGTGGGTAGACAGCTACGGTCACAAGCCTTACTTTTTGACCGATCTAGAGCCCCAAGACTTGAAGAGGCTAGGTATAACCAAGCACAAGAACTTCGCTGGCGTATCCGTAGTATACAGATACGACAGGTTGCATTTTCAGCTTAAGAAGTTCACCAAGGTTTATACTACAGACCCTCTGGCCGTCAGAGACCTAAGGGAAAAGGTGCCGAAGGCATGGGAGGCAAAGATAAGGTACCACGACAACTATACTTATGATATGGGTTTAGTACCTACGCTTAAGTATACTGTGAAAAACGGCAAGCTCTACCCAGTGCCTTACAAGGTGAGCAGCGAAGAAGTCCAAAAAGTTATGGAAGCCTTCAAAGAAGAGAGCGACATGTTTAAAGAAATGGCCGTTTCTTGGATACCAATCTTCGAGGCCCCGCCTCCGGATGTCAAGGCCGTTGCGATAGACATAGAGGTTTATGCTCCTACCATAAGCAAGGTCCCAAATGCTGAAAAGGCCAATTTGCCCATAATATCCGTAGCGATTGCTGGAAGCGACGGACTCAAGAAAGTATTAGTGTTAATTAGAGATAGGTTAAAGCTGACTGAGGAACAGCTTGAAATGCTAAAACAGGGAGAATACGAGGTAGAGTTCTTCGATTCGGAAAGAGATATGATACTTGAGTTAATGAGAATAATAAGGGAATACCCTATCTTGCTGACGTACAACGGTGACAACTTCGACTTGGAATACTTGTACAACAGGGCGATAAAGCTAGGTATACCTAGGAACATGATAATATTTAAGAAGGGTAACGACCGCTTTGAGATAAAGCACGGAATACACATAGACCTTTACCGATTCTACGACATAGCTGCAATCAAGACTTACGCATTCGGTAACAAGTACAAGGAAGTAAACTTGGACGCCGTTGCCGGAGCACTACTGGGCGAGCACAAGGTTCAGCTTACTAAGAGCATAAGCGAACTCAACTACTACGAATTGATACACTATAACTTCAGGGACGCTAAGCTGACGCTTAACCTCTTCACCTTTGACTCACACTTGCCTTGGAAGCTAATGGTGCTAGTTTCACGAATTTCAAAGCTGGGAATAGAGGAGCTAACCAGAAAACAAGTGTCGGCGTGGATTAGGAACCTCTTCTTCTGGGAGCATAGGAGGAGAAGGTTCCTAATACCAAATAGAGAGGACATAATAGCAATGAAGGGTACAGTCAAGAGCAGTGCAATAATAAAGGGCAAGAGCTATCAAGGTGCTTTCGTGTTCGAACCTAGCGCGGGAATATTCTTCAACGTTATAGTTCTGGACTTCGCTTCGCTATACCCAACAATAATTAAGCAGTATAACATAAGCTACGAGACAGTTAACGCACCTGGGTGCAAGGAGTATTATGAGGTGCCGGAGGTCGGTCACAAAATATGTAAGGATAAGGAGGGCGTAACACCTCTGATAGTTGGCCTCTTAAGGGACTACAGAGTTAAGATATACAAGAAGAAGGCCAAGGATAAGAGTTTGGATGATAAAGTGAGGGAATGGTACAACACGGTACAAGCTGCTATGAAAGTATACATAAACGCATCCTATGGCGTCCTTGGAGCAGAGAGCTTCGAGCTTTACTGTCCGCCGGCAGCCGAAAGCATAACGGCCTATGGAAGGTATGCAATAAAAAGTACAATGAATTACGCTAAGAAGCATAAGATAGTGGTACTTTATGGCGACACGGACAGCATGTTCCTCTGGTCACCTCCCCAAGAGCTGTTGGATGACATAATAAATTGGGTAAAGGAGAACTTCGGTCTGGAAATCGAAATAGATAAGGTGTATCGCTTCGTTGCATTCACGGGACTCAAGAAGAACTATGTTGGGGTATATCCAGAAGGTGATATAGACGTAAAGGGCTTGCTGGGCAAGAAGAGGAACACGCCTCAATTCGTGAAGGAGGCATTCCTCAAGATAATAGAAATCATAAGGTCTGCCCAAGATCCCAGAGATGTGGTAGAGGCGCGTGAGAAGGTTAGGACATTGGTGAAGGAATTATACACCAACCTCAGGAAACAATATTATGATTTGGATGAGCTCGCTTTTCATATGCAACTCACTAAACCGATAAACGCTTATACTAAGAACATGCCTCAGCACGTCAAGGCCGCAAAGATGTTGGCCCGCTTCGGGATACAGCTAAACACCGGTGATGTGGTGTCTTTCGTGAAGGTGAAAGGAGGGGATGGTGTCAAGCCCGTTCAATTGGCCAAGCTCCCAGAGATAGATTTGGAAAAGTATTATGAGGTAATAGAGACTACACTGGGACAGCTGCTGAGAGCGCTAAGCTTGGACACAGCTTCGCTAAGCGGTACGACAAAGCTCTTGAGCTTCTTATCTCATTAGCTCTATTCTATTTCTAATCCGCTAGAACTCTTTAGTTCCTTTAGAAGCATTGAGGCTAATCTGTCGCTAACGATTTCTAGTAAGAGTTTGCCCTTTTCCTTGTCCGCCTTCTTAGGATCTCCGAGATAACCGAAGGCGAAAGTCCTCCTCACCTCTTCTATCGCCTTTAACACCTTCCTTTCGCTGGGTTCTACTTTACCTTCAATTGCATTCAAGTCTACATATTTTTCGTTCAATGCGAGCATGATACTCGTTTCTATCTCGCATGCATGCATAGGTACGGTCCCAAACAACTTTTCATAGTCTCCCTTGGTTAGTACGTCCCACCAGCTGATGAAACCAACCTTTATGCCCGGTCCGAGGCGTATGAGCGCTTCCTTAATCGCTATTTCAAGAACCTCTTTGTTACCTCCATGACCATTTATGAACAAAATCCTTGAGAACCTCGGATTTGCCATAGTTACTATAATTTCTTCTATAAACGATGTAAGTACCTTGGGATCCACTGATACGGTACCATCCATGTGCCTTAGGCTCCATGTGTAGCCGTACCATATAGGGGGCATAAGGGCTACTACCTTCCCCCTCTCAGCTAACTTTTTAGCCGTCAGTTCGGAGATTGCTTGAGCAATTATTGTGTCAGTTCCTAGAGGTAGATGATTTCCATGACGTTCAACACTACCTATGGGGACTATCACTAGGTCGGGTTTCTCAAAAACCGAAAATGGCTCATCGTACAGCTTTATTACACGACCCATAAGGGATTACCACAAGCTACATTTTGTTATTGCCAAAAAAGTTAGCTACATGTTAGAGGTAGATTGCCCTTTATGACTTTTCCGTTACATACAACTTCGCTTATCTTTCCGCTCTTCAGTAAGTCTTCGATGGATTTCCAGAAGCCAGTAGTATTCTTGAAGTATATACCTTTAGCCGTTATTATTACTTTTACTTTGTTATCAACTATAGTGTTGAGTATGTTGGTTGAGACTCTGTTTGAGGGAATTAGGTATTGGGAG
>JALWJF010000021.1 GCA_027081755.1 Desulfurococcales archaeon
CGTCAAGGGGTTCTAGACAAGGTTACCCAGGAAGGTAGAGAGTTGGAGATCTGTAAGGATATAATCTTGGAACCCAAGATGAAGAACTATGTTAAAATAAAAGGGAGTACTGGCATGCTAAGGGATCTGACTGGAAGTATTTACGTGACCGTAGCGTTCAAGAAGGATATCTTAGAGGATGTTATGCAGTATCTGAGGGGTAACAAGCAAGACACAGACGACGTAACGAGGGATAGTCTGGTGAGATGCTTGGAATGCGGATTGAGACTCTTACTGGAGCAGTACAGGGACAAACTCGAGTTTTGTGTAGAGAAAAACGTGGTTATTGCTTGCAGAGCCTGCAGAGGAACTCATCTGCCTCCTTGGCGTCCTCCTCTGGAGCCTTCTCGTGGCAGAACCACCAGTCGAAGCACTCGTACTTCTGCATCCTCTCCTTCGCCTCTTGCTCGGTGCTGGCCGGGGGTATTATTACATGGTCCTTGATGACCTCATTCCTCGGCCAGTTGGCTGGGGTAGCCCTTCCTAGCTTGTCGGTAACTTGCAGGGCCTTCAGTAGCCTCAGTATCTCGTCCACGTTCCTGCCCACATTCAGTGGGTAGTACAACACAGCCCTAACCTTGCCCTCGGGGTCTATGATGAACACAGCCCTTACGGTTACTACGCCTCCCTCTGGGTGGAGCATTCCTAGCTTCTGGGCCACTTGGCCCAAGGGGTCAGCGATTATTGGGAATGGCACCTCCACTCCTAGCTTCTCCTTTATCCATTCCTTCCACTTTATGTGGCTGTAGGTGTTGTCGACGCTCAGACCTAGCAGCTCGGCGTTGAGCTTCTTGAAGTCCTCATACCTCTTGGTAAAGGCCACGAACTCGGTTGTACATACCGGAGTGAAGTCAGCAGGGTGGCTGAAGAGTACCAACCACTTGCCCTTGTAGTCGTCCGGCAGCTTCTTCGGGCCGTGGTCGGTGTTAACCACCATCTCCGGTAGCTTCTCTCCGATCAACGGGATCTGTCCCGGCATGGCTCTCTCCGGGATGACCTATCTCTAACAAGGTTTAAGAGTTCGTGTGATTGGTTCTATGAAAATTTTTCGTCCAATTTTATGGAGCCAAGCTTATAACTTCTATAAAAGCCTTCGTTCGATTAGGAAAACCTAATGCTATAAGCTGTTTAACTATTCATTCGAGTTGTATATAGGTAAGAGATCTTGAGATACTTGCGTAAACCTCCAAGAATAAAGGTTCTGGAAGCTTTGGGCGCAATAGCTGATGGAAGAGTCCACATAAACGGAAACAAGGCCAAAGTAATATCCAGTACTGGAGAAAGGGAATACGAGGTCTACGTAGACTTAGAAAGGAAGATAGCCAAGAGTACCGATAACGGTACTAGGTTCAGAGGCTACGTGGGCTATCCTATAATAGCTGTCTTAATGCTAAAGGGCGTACTGCCCTATAACGCTAAGCTGGCTCAAGCATTGAAGGGCATACCTTGGAAACGTTTGAACGAGAAATACAAGAAGTATTCAAAGGTAATGGAACTGATATTTGAGGAACTAGAGAAGAAGGGAATAGAGAGAGAAGAAGTGGAGCAGTTTATTGATAAGGTTCTGGAAGAACTCTCGGAGCTAGGGTTAAGAGGATGATAACGACATATGAGCAGTTTAAGGAAATAGTATCGAAGGGGATTAAGGTAGTTGTATTTACTGCCGATTGGATACCAACGAGTAAAGACTTGTTCGAAGAATTGGTGAAAATGGTCGAGTATTTGAAGATAGATGTGATAGAGGTCGACGTTGCTATGGCACCGAAAGTAATGAAAGTGGAGAGAATATTTGTGATACCTACGGTTAAGCTCTATATAGATGGCAAAAACTTATTTACTCAAGAAGATACCACTGGTAACGTTAAGGTTGACGCTACTCACGTATTGAGGGCCGTGAAAGAAATACTTAGGAAGAGGGGAATAGCTTACCGATGAGCCTTCTTCCTAATGTCTAGCCTAAAGGCCTTCTTGCCTCCGCTCCTTCCCTCCATCATGGTCCTCATAGCCATGCTAAATGGCTTGGACTTGAAGAACACGCTGTTCAATGTGAACATGTAGAACCTCCTCGGGTCGTATACCTTTAGGAGCTTCTCCAAGACCTTTGGATACTCCTTCAAGGGATCCTTCCCTTGGTAAGCGGCTATTTGTTTTGCCAGCTTGGTGGGTATGTCCTCTCCTTCCCTCATCAGTATGTCTCTAGTCGGTCCAGCGCAGCCGTAGCAAGGTATTCCAGCCCTAGGACACCTAGCTCCGCATCCGCTCGCCGTTACCGGTCCTAAGCATACTAAACCTTGAGCCAAGAAGCACACGTTGGGATTGACGTCTTTACCTATCCTCTCTCTCCACTCCTCCGGAAGCTTCGTCTTCATCTTGAGCGGACACTCCGAGCAAACGGTCCTCTCAGCTATCTTTGGTTCCTCTCCGTTGTATATTGCCTTCAACGTGTAATGGATGTGAGCCGGTATGGGCGGGCAGTGGCTTATGATGTAGTCCACCGGAACTATTTCTGGAACTGATATCGGAGCCGGTAACGGCTTCAGCCACTCGTCCTCGAACTCAACCCCTTTGTACAAGTCCTTTAGTATTTCCTCTATCTTGAAGTAGCTCGCTAAGCCCGGAACTCCCGAGAAGCTTGAACACATGCCTAGGGATATCACTGTCTTGGCCCTCTCCCTCATCTCCAAAGCGGCCTTCAAGTGACCCTTGTTGTTTATTACTCCCTCGTATATGGCTATATCAACGCTTTCCGGGAACTCAGTCCTCTCCACTACCATCGGCCAATAAACTATTTCGAACATGTCGTACAGCTCTGGATACTCTGTGAACGCTTGGAATGTGGCGTATTCACACCCTCCGCAACCGGCTAAGGGCAAGAACGCCAAAGTTAGCTTCTTACTCAAGCTTCATCACCTTCTTCTCACTACATCCATAATTATCAAATTGAACATCCTTGCCCAACGCGGCTGAAAGAAGCCCAGAGATGTAACCATAAAAGAGATTACAGAACATTTCATCCTTAATATAAGGTATCTCGTACTTCTTCTCCTCCAAAATCCAAGCTCCCTCGCCCAGCTTCACTTCCCCTTCCCACAGAGTTAGGTAAGCGTTAACTATCTTGATGGCCAAGGAAGGATCTTCTACCAACGGGAAGATGGAGCCGTGGGCGTAGCCGGCGAAGCGGCCGGCGTTTACCAAATAGCCTTTGGCTACGTCTCCTAAGAGCTTTTGGAAGGTTGATAGCAAGCCCTTCAAGAGCACTTCCATGTAAGCCTCTACCTTCTCTAAGTATTCCTCATAGGAGTACTCGTACTTCGGTACGTCTTCAATCTTCACGTTTTTGAAAGTGCATAAGCAGCCGTAGTAGCCGGGAGCCATCCTTACTATCCTAGCCTTGGGGCCTACAGCCTTTTGAAGCATGTACCAGAAGAAGCCCTTGGTGAAGGTGCATAGCATTCCGCCCAACTTTAGGTTCTCCCTCTCCACTATGTCCCTTATTGGGCATATCCTCACCACTATGCTGTCATCCGTCACATACTTTTCGAACTTTGCTGGGAACCTTTCCATTATTACCCTAAGCAATTCGTTTAAACCCTTTGGCTCTCCGAGGGTCGGCCACACCTCCTTCGCCATAATTCTAGCTATTGACGTTAGCACGCCGCTCACTACGTCCTCGCTTACGACGTCTTCCAGAGCCTTCGTCGTAGCAGCGATGAAGGTGCTGAACAGCTCTAGGGCCCTCCTTTCCGGCACTGGACTCACTATCCTCTTAATGTCCTCTATGAAGAGTTCGACCTCTTTATTCAAGGCCTGAACTCCAATGCTTCGGTATATGCACGCTAATACTTAAAACTTGCTATTAGGTCCCTTAACCCTTCACCGCCAAACAAGAAGGGAACCTAACCGAGATGTTTAATAAAAATAATCTCCTTGGGTAAGGAACGGGGAATCAAACACATGTCTGTACAGAAAGAAGAAAGAACTAAGCAAGAGAAGAGGATAATACTTGATATGACGCTCATCGAAGGTCACATGAAAGTACTAATTGACGTGGACGACCAAGGCAAGGTGACGAACGTAAAGGTCCAAGGGATAGACTCAAGATATTTCGAGAAGTTCTGTGAGGGCTTCCCAGTAGACGAGCTTCCCAAGATAACTCCTAGGATATGTGGTCTTTGCTCAGCTTCTCACCACATAGCTTCTGCTAGAGCAATAGACGTAGTCTATGGAGCTGAAGTGCCCAAGAGGGCCGAACTCATAAGGAGGGGCGTAGTTTACGGAATAATACTGAACAACCACGCTTTGCACTTAGTAATGATGGGGCTTCCGGACGTATTGTTAGATGAGAAAAACAAGAGCATGATGAAGCTAATGAGGAAGGACCATGAGCTGGTAAAGCTCGGCACCGAGCTGACGTCCTATGGTCATGAAGCAGTGAAGCTCTTCGGAGGGAGAGACATACACCCGGTAAGGGCAGTCGCCGGAGGAGTGGCCAAGCCTCCGAGCGAGGAGGAAGTGAAGGAATTCATTGAAAAGACTAAGGAAGCAGAGGAGAAGTTCGAAAAGTTCGAGAAGAAGGCCAAGAAGTATCTAAGGGAGGTAGAGCCGAAGTTATTGCAATACCCCAACGGCGCTGAATATCACGCAGCCTTCATGCAAGGAGACAAGGTCGACTATTACGGAGGCAAGTTCGTGTTGTTTGACAGCAAAGGAAACATAGCTAAAGAGGTCGATCCCCAGAGGTACGAAGAAGCCATAAAGGAATACGTAGTGCCTTGGAGCTACATAAAGCCCGTCACGGTCGCTTGGAAGGAGTATCCGGAAGGGAGCATAAGGAGCGGCCCGGTTTCAAGAGTTAACATGACGTCCGGCTACGAAACCCCAGTGGCCCAAGCTCTGTTACAAGAGTTCAGGGAAAGGTATGGAAGGTTTAACTGGCACCCGCTCTTGGCTCACGAAGCTAGGATAATTGAGATAGCTCATACGCTAGAGCTCATAAAGGGAATACTGGAGAGCCCAGAGCTCTTTGAAGGGGACTACTTGGTAGATGTCGACAGCATGAAGAACGAGAGGGGTGTTGGAGCAATAGAGGCTCCCAGAGGGGTCCTATTCCACGACGTGAGGGCCAAGCAAGATAACAGCATAGTGAAGGTAGCCAAGTTTAACATAATAACGCCCACCGCCTTGAACGCAGCAGCCATGGAAGCCGACTTGAGGGCTTACCTAGTCGGTAAGGACGTGAAGGAAATGGGAGATTACGGCCTATACTCAGCTGTAACTAACGTAATAAGGTCCTATGACCCGTGTATGGCTTGTGCTACGCACAGCGTCAACAAGCTGGGAGGTTTCTTAATAGAGATAAGGAATAGAGGCAAGATAATAAAGAGGATAAAGGTGTGAGCCATGGTAAACGTTAAGATAATGGAATGGTGTAAGGGTTGTCCGGTATGTTATCAAGCTTGCCCAGCGCCGGTAAACGTGTTTGAGCTAGAGAACGGAAGGCCTAAGGTTGCACATCCAGAGTACTGCTTCGCTTGTGGTCTTTGTGTTGAGTTGTGTCCAGCAAAAGCAATAGTGCTAGAGGGCTTTAAGATGCCCTACCGCTTGCCCTTCAGCGAGAGTATGAAGAACTTGGCGAAGAGGATAATATAACTTCCCAAAGCCCCTTCTTCAGGTTTCGAAATGAAAGTATATTTCTTGGACGAGAGCGGAGACACCAGAGTCACCCTCACCAAAAAGAAGGGCATTACGAGACACTACGTAATGCTAGCAGTGAACATAAGGAAGTACGATGAGCTTGCGAAGACGGAGCTGGAGGAGCTTGTTAGCAGAGTTACCGGCGTTAACGTTAACTTTGAGGAGTTGAAGTCCGATTCCCTGGGTAGGCTTTTCGAAAGAGAACTGGGGCCTGAAAGGGTTGATGAAGCCTTTATGAAAATTGTAAGGGCTCTGAGGGAATACGGAATAGAGGCGAAGGCTTCATACGTTGATAAGAAGCCGTTAAAGGTGCTCTTGGAAGGCCTCGGAGACGAGTTCGAACTTAGGGATAAGTTCAGCTCCTTTCTAGACTCATTAATACAGAAGCTTGCCTTTGAAGAGCTCTTGAACATCTTGGACTCAGAGTACAGAATCTTGATAGTCGATGATAAGTTCTTCAAAACCAAGAAGCCCCCTAAAAGGATCCCTAACGCGGAGTGGGCTATTGCGGATTCCTCAAGCTCTCCGGGCCTTCAAGTGGCTGACCTCTTGGCTGGGTGCGTTAGGAGGGCCCTTTTGCACGGAGGGGAGCTATTGGAGTTGGTTGAGGAAGTAATGGAGCTGGTGGCAGCCGCCCGGGTGCTCGAGGACTGGCAGCCGCCCGGGCGCTGGGGAACGCTCCACTAGTATTCGTCGCTTTTGCCTTTAAAGTCTTGAGTGTGCTCGAAGTACAAAGATCTTGCCAGCGCTACAGTTATCCAAAAACCTCAGCTCATTAA
>JALWJF010000022.1 GCA_027081755.1 Desulfurococcales archaeon
ATAAACCACCTTCAATAACTTAACTATATAAGTGAGACTTTATTTCCGAATGCTAATTTGGCTTTTCTCCTTTGTACTCATGGGCGCACTTTTTGGTCTAAAGTGAACCATCACCATGAGCACAGAGCTAGGGGATATTTATGTTTTCATGGGCGCACTGAAGATCATTGATACCCTTGAATTTAAACTCAAGTCTCTACATTGATGAATGAGGAAATGGAATTGAACTGAAGAAGAAATAAAAAGAGAGACCATCAGAGGTTTAAATTGGAGGGTCTCGGGAGAGTCTCAAGAGAGAATTGAAAGACGGCACACCCGCTGCTCTTACTAACGCGAAAATATTTTGAGGGAGAGTCTCAAGAGAGAATTGAAAGTCCAATTGCGTTCTCCGATGTGAGTATTCTTATGGTAAAATGGAGAGTCTCAAGAGAGAATTGAAAGCTCTGAAGGTACTCCAGCGTCTGGAGTATTGCACGTCGTTCGGAGAGTCTCAAGAGAGAATTGAAAGTACAAGGGCACCAGCTTCCAAGAATTCTAACAATCTTTCCTCCAGGAGAGTCTCAAGAGAGAATTGAAAGGTTGGTAGCTTATCCCTTACTCTGTATTTTTTCATATTTGGAGAGTCTCAAGAGAGAATTGAAAGACTTCAGGCGGTATGTCCTGCCTCAGTATGTTTGCACTCAGCACAGGAGAGTCTCAAGAGAGAATTGAAAGTATCATATCCAGAGCGCCATATAGCTTAGGCGGTATTTCTCTTTGAAGAGTCTCAATAGAGAATTGAAAGTTTATCAAGTGTGTACATCTCGGGCAAAGCGGAAGCACACCAAGAAGAGTCTCAATAGAGAATTGAAAGTGAGCATAGTATACCACTCGTAGTACATCTGACCAAACTCTTGTGCGAAGAGTCTCAATAGAGAATTGAAAGGTTATGAAAGGTCTTATGACTGTGCACTTGTCAGTCGAGTGGATGAATCCTAAAAGAGAATGAAAAGAAACACCTCGTTCATGTAGATATTTATGTTATGGATAGGGATGAAGCAGACTAATGAAAGCAGAGAGACTTAATAGGATTGAATGGTATTAATTTGAACACCCTCCTTGGCGCCCCCGCCGGGACTTGAACCCGGGACCACGGGCTCCGGAGGCCCGCGCTCTTCCTGGCTGAGCTACGGGGGCCGTGGGAAGGATCTCCCCGTGACTAAAAGGTTGAGTACAATAACCGGTGAGCAAAATGGCCTTCGGGGAAAGGCTTGGAGGCCCTTCTGTGGGTAGCTATAGGGGGTGCCTTAGGCGCCATAGTAAGGTACTACTTTTACAAGTTCTTGCCTAAGCCCATGGGCTTCCCGTTGGCTACTTTTACTGTAAACATGATCGCAAGTTTCATACTAGGCTTCCTGATAGGCCTGTTCGAGGTTCAAAAGACGTTCCCGAGCAACTTGAAGCTGGCGCTGGCTACTGGTTTCTGTGGAGCCTTAAGCACGTTCAGCACTTTCGTCGCCGACGACTACGTACTTATCTTCAAAGAGTTAGACCCGATAATGGCAGCGTTCTACACTGGTTTAAGCGTAGCAATAGGCATAGGTCTGGTTTGGGCTGGGGAGAGGACCGCCTATGCATTGTTCAAGTAATGCTTAACCTTGTTTTTCAAGGGTATTGAGGCCCATTTTGGCCCCTCAACCCAAACCCTCTCTCTATCATACTTTATCAATATTTTCTTTAAACCTTCCTTGGTATCCAGCTCGCAAAAAATTCTGACCTCACTCCTCCCAATCCTAATTTCCTTTATCTTCAAATAGCCTATTTGCGGCCTTAACTCCTTAGAGGCTCTCTCTATAGCTTTCATTAACGTCTCAAGCTCCTTTTTTGAGAACGGCATACCGTGTGGAGTAAAGAGGTCGGGCAATTGAAAACATATGGGGTCGAAGACTTTGATACACCGTAAGAGGATAGAAGCAGCCATAGAACTCTTAGGGGACGCCATAGAACAGAATTGGAATAGGGAAAAAATTAAGGAAGAAATGAAGAAACTTTATGAAAAAGAAGAAATTTCGCCCCTAAGAGGTTTGGCCTTACCACCAGACATCTTGGACAAGGAGTTAACTACACTGTATGTCGTTGGAAAATTCGGTATGGGTTTAACGGATGAGGAGCTGGGGGGAGCATTTGATTTCGAAAAGAAGCTTGAGGAAGCAGCGAGAATAATAATGGAAGCTCCGCCGGATGCTAGGGATAGGATAAGGGAACTAATAGGTCCTGTGGACAGCAATGCGCTAGCTAGGATATTCAGAATATACTTTACAGCCACGGTTCTAGGCTTTGTAGACGAAAACGATTTCATTAAGCTAATAAGGAACGCCTTGAAGGTATTTCCAGACATGGAAAAGACGATAAGGAAGTACGCGAGGTTCTACGTTGCTTTTAGGACTGCGGAAGCCATAGCAAAGGGTGAAATAAAAAACAAGATAGAGAAGGAGGCCTTTAAGCAGTCCTTAGCCTTAAGGTTGGGTTTGGAAAAGATAATACCGGACGACAACTACGTCTACATAATAGCTAGGGAAGTATTTAAAGTGCCGGACAACGTTCTGAGGAAGACACTGAAAGTCAAGGAGGTAGCTTGAGATGAAGGAAGCCATAAAGTGGTACGAGGAGATGCACAAGAAGTGTGACTTTCAAGGGAAGTGGGTCATAAAGCAAGAGGCCCAGACCGACTTTAGATATGGTAAATATCCGTGGGAGAGGAGTACAGAAGAACTCATTAGACTAGGAGTAATAAACTTGGACAAGCCTCCAGGACCAACGAGCCACGAAGTGGTCGCTTGGATCAAGAGGATGTTCAATCTAGAGAAGGCTGGGCATGGAGGAACCCTCGACCCAAAGGTCACGGGCGTCCTACCCGTCGCCTTAGCGGAAGCGACCAAGGTAATACACTATGTTATGTTAGCCGGAAAAGAGTACGTCATGGTCGTACAGTTCCACGATGCAGTGAAAGAGGATGACGTGATAGAGAACTTGAAGTACCTAGTGGGTGAGATATACCAGAGGCCTCCCCTTAGGAGCAGCGTTAAGAGACAACTGAGGACGAAGAAGGTGTACTACATCCACGTGATAGAGTTCTACCCAGAGAGAAGGATGGCTTTAATGAGAATAGGCTCTGAGAGCGGAACTTACATGAGGAAGATAGCCCACGACTTAGGCTTGTTGCTGGGCACCGGTGCGCATATGAGGGAGCTCAGAAGGACTAGGAGTGGCCCCTTTCACGAGGACTGGAACTTGGTCAGGCTCCAAGAACTCTCGGAGGCCAAGTACATATGGGAACACTACAAGGACGATAGCTACTTAAGAAAAGTAATAATGCCTTGTGAAATGGCCGCTTGTCACATGCCCAAAATTATGGTAAAGGATGGCGCAGTTGACGCGATAGCACACGGAGCCAACGTGGGAGCTCCCGGCGTAGCTGCCTTGACTAACAACATGAAGAAGGGCAACGTGGTTGCGGTAGTGAGCTTGAAGGGGGAGCTGGTGGCCATAGCTCAAGCTCTGGTTAATGCGGAAGAGGCCTTGAAGATGGAGAAGGGCTGGGTGGCCAGGACCAGAAGGGTAATAATGAAGCCCGGAACGTACCCGGACGTGTGGAGGAAGAAGGCTAAGGCGGAGGAGAAGGGCTGACACATTAATCCTTCTCGGTATTTTGTTCATTCGGTAATGCCCTTGAACCCGCTGGATAAGGTAATACTTACCGTTTTCAAACACAACCCCCACCTAGCCTCCTATTATGGCTTAAGGGACTACGACTTCCTAGTTCCGAAATTAAGCAAGGAAGAGATTGAGAATACCTTGAACGACTACTTGGAAGTTCTGTCGGAGCTCAAGAAGTACGAACCTGAAAACGATGAGCTGAAGCTTGATAAGGATCAGTTCGTTAGGGAACTGAAGCAGAGCTACATAATGCTCGAGGGCTGGAAGCTCTGGAGGCATTACCCAGTAGCCCCGGACATAATAACTGAAATGATACTGTCCATAATGTTTTCGGACGCTAACGAAAAGCACAAGGAAGAGGCCCTAAAGGCGAGAATAAGGGCCATACCCCAAATGCTGGAAGAGAGCAAGGAGCTTTTGGAAGAACCGTACTCTATCTGGGTTTCATTAACAAACATGCAACTTCAAGGCTTAAGGTTAATGCTAATAGATATGAATGCTCCCAACGAAGTCTTGAGAACTATAGAAGACTACTCCAAGTGGCTCACCAACTTGGAGACGAAGGAGGGCTTCAAACCCATTGGAGAGGAACTCTTCGAGGAACTCCTCAAGGTGAGGGGAATTGAAGAGGATTCGGAGAGCTTGGCCAAGTGGGCCAAAGAGGAGGCCATGAAGCTGAGGGAGGAACTGGGCAACCCTCCAGAGGGCGTTGAGGCAGAGGACCCGAGGAAGGCATACATAGAGGCTGTGAACAGAGCTAGGAAATTCGTAAAGGAGAAGGCCGTGGTCCCCTTGCCCCCGGACGAGGAACTCGAGGTGAGGGACACGCCAGAGCCCCTGAGACCAATAATACCCTTTGCTGCTTATTACCCGCCCCAGAGGTTCTCCCCGTTCAACAAGGGAACCTTAATAATAACTCCGGGAGCGAGCAAGAGGGATTACTTTGACATACTCAACACTGCAGTCCACGAGACTTATCCCGGACATCACGTGCAACTGACCTTCCCCTTGCCGACCAAGTACAGGGCGTTTGCTGATGCTACTGATTACATAGAGGGCTGGGCTCACTACACCGAAGAACTCATGCTCGAGCAGGGCTTTGAGAGGCACCCTAGGTACGTGTGGCAAGTGAAGAAGGACTCTCTATGGAGGCTAGTGAGGGTCTACGTGGACATATGGCTAAGCAAAGGAAAGATGAGCTTCGATGAGGCGGTAAAGGAACTCGTGGAAGTGGCCATGTTGGACGAGGAGTCCGCAAAAGCTGAGGTGCTTAGGTACACCTTAACTCCCGGCTACCAGCTCTCCTATGCCTACGGAAAGAGGAGGATAAAGGAGATGAGGGAAATGGTCATGCAAGAGGGCAAGTTCTCACTTTACGAGTTCCACGAGAGGTTCTTGAAGTTCGGAGCACTGCCCGTTGATGTGGTAAAGGAACTAATAGTTTAAATTTTCCTGACTCTTCGGTAAGCCCGCAATGATGGAGCTTCTCTTCGCATTGATATGTTCTAACGTGAGCATTTCAGGGCCCTCGTTGGCACTGGTCCCTACTTTGAGCTTCAATGCCACGATCTACCTTTACGGGATTAGTACCGGAATACCTTGTCTAAAGATGAAGAACTTCTTGAAAAACTTGAATATGTATGGAGTGAAAGTAATATGGATACCGTTGGACAGGGTTAAGCCGAACGTAACAAAGCCCTTGGACGTCGTAACGTCTATGGGGCTGCCCTTAGAGGTGCCCTTATCGGCGGTTTACCAGAACGGCACGCTGAAGGCCATAGTTATAGGCGATATAGAAAACATCACGTTCTGGAACGAACTTCTGAGTTCCAAGTGGAAAGGGGTCAGGGTCTACTTGGGCCAAAAGCTCATAGGCACTTGGAGCGGAAAGAGGGTATCCTTCCCCTTCACCGCCTTAGGCTTAGCCATAATAGACGGCTTAGGGCCAATAGCGTTAATGGTCTTTGCCCTCTATCTTGCTTTGTGTAGAGAGGTGGTGGGCAACTGCTGGGGAAGGGCCCTAGCATTCATAGCGACCGCTTCCGTTACCAGAGCCGTTATGGGTCTAACCCTATCCTCCTTGCCGGTTTCCCCGTACTACCCAGCGATAGGTGCGATTTTGGCATTCATAATACTCGTAAACGCCTTAAAGCCCTCTAAGACTGTAAGCAAAGCCATAAGCAAGTTCGTGAGCTTCTTCGAAAAGCTCGTGAAGAACCAAGCATCCCCGTTCTTGCTGGGCTTAGCCGTTGGTTCGCTGGGGCTTTCCCCTTGTGTCGTGGGAGCCTTCCTAAGCGCCTCAACCGTTGCGAGCACCTTACCTATTGGAGAGAAAATAGTGTTCTGGATCCTCTATGCAATTTTG
Source organism: Desulfurococcales archaeon (assembly GCA_027081755.1). Taxonomy (GTDB): domain Archaea; phylum Thermoproteota; class Thermoprotei_A; order Sulfolobales; family Ignicoccaceae; genus Ignicoccus. Next base: position 6,062 of record JALWJF010000022.1, read on the forward strand.
TACTCGATACCATTAGGAATAGCAGCAAACATAATAAACAAGGTTGAACTGAGGAAGGCCGTCGCCGTGTTAGCATCAATATCCCTCATAATTTCGCTTTACTTTTTCATAACCTATTCTGGGATAAAGCTCTGATTTTTATAGCAGTAAATTCGAACAAGATCAGCAATGCCTAATGTTGAATTTTTGGGTATAAGAGGTATTTTGTGTAGGTGTCATAAGCAATCTCTTGACTAAGGAATGGAAGATTTTGAAAAGTGATTTAGCACGTCTAAGGCCATTGTTTCCGAGGGAAGGAAATGAGGACTTTAGTCCTAATATTTATTTCATTAACCTTGCTCAAAGCATTGAGCCTAACACAGCTCCGGAGCTACAAAGGCTGGAAGCACTATTTGGGGGTCTTACCTTTAGCGATAACGGAAACTTCTTGAA
>JALWJF010000023.1 GCA_027081755.1 Desulfurococcales archaeon
GCTTTGGTCCCCTATCAACGTAGTCTCCTAGAAAGACGAGCTTGTAATGATTTAGGACCTCTTCCAAGCCTATCTTTTCCCATAAGGAGTAAACGGTAGCTATGTCCCCGTGGAGGTCTCCGTGGAAAAGGGTTCTCACATCAGGAAACAAATGAGAGATGGGGAACACTCCACCCTCGTACATGGACTTGAGTATATCCTTAGCCTCGTTAAGGAGGTTTACAACTTCGTCTGCACTAAGAGAAGATACTGTTTCTGCAAAGTCCGCTAAATCTTCAATCGGTAAATCCTTCAATTTCATCTTCATCACCTAGAGGGGTCCCTTCGCGGTAATTTCTTCATTGCGTAGCTCCAGGGGGGCAAGTCGTGGTCATCCCCCTTATTCCGGCAAGGCAATAGGATAAATACTACACTTAACCTTTGACAGTCTTCTGAAGATCTCCTTTCCGTCTTCACTCTTTACCACTATCAAAGCTTTATTTCCGTCAGATATTATGGTCAGCATATTAGATCCATTTAGCTCCCTTACTACAGTAGCAAGGTTTTCGTGTTTGGTAAGGACTATTATGAATTTTGCCCTTTCTGGATCATTTAATGCCTTTAAGTAGTTTAAAAACGATCTGATTGCTAATTCGACTACCTTTGATCTAGTAACATTCATACTCTTTGCCATCTTCTCCAGTTCGTCAGCTATTTCCCTTGGTAGAGCCACTCCGAACCTTACGCTCATCTTCGCTCGCATATTCACATGGCTGGTTGTTTAAATATCAGATTATCCAAGGCGTACTCAGTAGACGGAGTATGTCCACCACATTAGTATTATGGCGGTTAAAGCAATGACTAAGATATTAGTCCATTTTAGTAGCAATCGGGAACCCCATAAAGCCGCTAAAAAGCTTCCAACTTGATTTAGTACACCTACCATCATCAATAATAATATAGCAGCTATGGTTATCCTGAGAACATCGTCCATAATTCCACGTTTTAAGCTAATAAGGCGAAGCTAATGAGGGCTAAGTCTTTGGGGATACTGGAACAGATAATAAATTACACTAGGAAAAGGGTTGAAAGAGAAAGAAAAGAACTCGTATTACCAAAAAGACAGAGACCCATTATAGACTTTAGAGGAGCCTTGGAAAAAGGTGCGTTCTCAATTATTGCTGAGTTTAAGCCTTCTTCTCCGAGTGGGGTTAAAGCTAGGTGGAGTTTAGTGGAATACTTACCTCGTGTGAAGCTAGCAGATGCACTATCTGTCTTAACGGAACCCAAATGGTTCAAAGGCTCTTATTGGAACGTATATAGGGCTTCACAATTAACTGCTAAACCCATACTACTAAAGGATTTCGTTATAGACGACATTCAAATAGAGGCTGCATATAGCTTCGGAGCTGATGCCGTCCTATTAATGATAGACGTGCTTAATGAAGACGATTTGAAGTACTTGGCCCTTAAGGCAAAGGCCAAGGGTCTTCAAACTTTGGTTGAGGTTAGCTCAATAGAGTGGGCAGAAGCCCTCTCTAAAGAGCCTTGGGTTGACATCTTAGGTGTAAATTCGAGGGATTTTAAGACGCTGAAAGTGAGCGTCGAAAGGATATTTAAAATTTCCAGATATATAGATGAGAGGGCCTTCCCATTAGCTGAATCTGGAGTTAAAGGAAGTAAGGAAGCATACGAACTTGGATTAAGAGGTTACAGAGGTGCACTAGTTGGGACAAGCTTAATGGAGAGTATCGATCCCATGGGGCTTATATCGGAAATTAAGTTTGCCGGTACATTGGGTCTCTTCTCGATACCTTGAAGCCTTTCTCTTCTAGCCATCTTACTGCCTCATTTAGAGGTTTGTCTTCTATTACAACTGCTTCGTTGAATGAGGGATACACATAGACCATACCGCACATCTTGCCATCCTTCATTACTATAAGCCAATTAGCGTGTCTAGAAACGTAGTAGCCCAAGCTCCTTAGATGGGAGGCGAGATATCTAGCTGCATTCTCCCTTATGAATGCCTTCACGTTTTCCCCTCCTACGCTTAAGACTCGCACTCAAAAGGGCTATCAAAGCTACCGAAGGGATACCTTGGCTGGGCAGAGGTGTGTAATAATATTTTACCTCATATACCATTACCGAGGCTGTACCGTTCTCAACGGCTTTAATGGGAAAGGTTTGTAACTCGGTGTACTTGGTTGTTAGCCTGACCGTAACAGTTAATGGTTTCTTATAGGTTAGCACGATATTGTCTATGCTCTCAACACCATTGCCCACTATATAAGTCACATTGTACGGTGCGTTATAGGTACACGTAATCGCTGAATAGGGTATTACTGTAGCTTTTGCTGACACAAATGCTTCTCTGGCTAGTGTAACTGTTGTAGAAAGAGGTCTCATGATTGTGCTGCTTCTGCTGGTCAAGAACATAGAGTTGCTAAGCACTGTCGAGAAAGGTTTGGCAACTGTGATAGTATAAAGTTCGTGCACAATATGGGTCGTTACGTTTAATATTGTAGTAGCTAACACCGGTGCCACCAACTTTAAGATAAACGATGGCATAGCAACTATTGCCTTACCTACACAGTTTGCAGTATAGGCTTGATAGTACGGCATCGTTATAGTATTCACTAAAGTATATATGCCTCTGATGTAGACTAATTTGTAAACAGGCTTAGCTAACTCCGTTAAAGTCAAAGTAGTCAAGTAGACATACGTGTTAGTGTTATACGTTAGAGTGGCGGTTGCGCTCGCGATGACAGTTTCTGCTAGAATGCTGCTGGTCATCAGTATAATCAGTACTAGGCTTCTCAACGGGAATCCCGTTATACGAGGTATGAGCTTCCAAAATAGTTTTTAGATAAATACTACCTTCCGAATCTTCTTATATGCCGCAACCTTCTGGTTCACGAAATTCATTATTTCCTCTTCGGTCACCTTACCCTTACACTCTTCCTTTATCTTTACCTTAGCTACTGGTATTTGTCCGAGTTCTCCTGCCGGCTCACCCTCTACTATCGCTTCTTCGACGCACGGATGTTTCAACAATATAAGTTCTAAGTCTCTGGGGAAGACTGGATATCCCTTGTACTTTAACATCCTCTTCCTAACACCTCTGAAGTAGTAGAAGCCTTCCTCATCCTTGGCTAGTATATCTCCTGTCCTCAACCAGAGCTTCCCGTTGACTTCTACAAAGGCCTTAGCGTTCTCTTCTGGATCAGGATATTCTTTCATAACTTGAGGACCTCTGACTAGCAGTTCTCCTTGATCTTCTTTGACTTCCAATGTGTCAGGATCCACAAGTAGGGCTTCCACTCCCGGTAAGGGGAAGCCTAGACTTCCTATCTTATGTCTCTCCGGTGTTGTGGCAAATATCTGTGGCGCTTCAGTCATTCCGTAAACTTGCAGCAACGGTTTCTTGGTAAGTTCTTCCCATCTCTTCTGATCATCTGGAGGTAGGTAGGCACCTCCACTCATAGCCCATCTCAAGCTCTGCCCTATTTCCTTCACAAATTCCTCATCCTCCTTCATCAGAGTTTGATAGACTAAGGGTACTGCAACCATGTACGTTGGTTTATACTCCTTGCTCAAGTTCTTTATCTTGTCTAAGTTGAATTTCTTCAATAGTACCGCTGTGCCACCAGTTACCAACGCGGTCAGAGTAGCTGCGTCGAGACCTAAGACATGTGTGAGAGGTACAGTAACTAGACTCACATCGTTTTCATTTATACCTTCGGCTTGAACCAGAGGCATTATTGCACCGACAAAGGATCGGTGTGAGTGGATGACTTGCATCGTCCTTCCAGCTATACCGGCATAGTAGAATATCCTTGCGTCATCTTCGTATCCTACTACGACCTCGTGTTCTCCCTTTGCTCTATCTATATCTTCTTCATTAAGCACTACGTAGTCTTTTAGTGTTTCCTTTTCTCGATCTATAACTTCTTTATCCGCTAGAACCACCTTTGGAGCAGAATCCTCCAACTGGAAAGCTAAGTCCTCTTTCTGTGTTAAGGCATCAACTATGACTACTCTTGCACCAGCATAGAGAGCTCCTAGTAGTCCGGTCAAGAACTCGGGCCTATTGAACATTATGAGGAAAACAGTATCGCATTTTCTGACCTTATTGTCGTACAAGAGGTTGGCTACTGCCTTGCTTTTTTCTATTAGTTGTGAGTAAGTTAGCCTACGACCGTCTTCATAGACTAATGCTATCTTTTCTGGATTTTCTTTTGCTCTCTCTTCTATTATCTTATGAAGGGGTTTGTTGGGATCTTTATAATTCATGGAAGTTCCCAGCTCTACACTTTATAGAAGGTTTTAACGATTCACATGCCTTCTCATTGTAAAAGATTGGGTCACCCACGGGTTCGATCTTCACCGTTCAGTAACGCCGACCCCGTTCATCCCCTTTCCACCAAGACCTCAACGTCACTGCCTATAGTATCTAGGACCTTTCTCAGCTCGTCTTCACCCTCAACTATTATTACTGCTTTATACTTGCCAGCCGTTCTTATGGCTCCCCTTAGCCTTACGTCCTTCTTACTTAATATAACAAACCTTAACAGCTCCTTTATTATATCTGGAACTACCTTCGCTAAATCTTTTACATTTACATATTTATTATTCCACAGCATCAAGTACTCGACCTTATTTGATTTCATTAGACTTAAGGCACAAAATAGGTCACTTCTTTCGTCTGTAACTATGACCTTACCGCTAACGTATTTAGATACGGGTTCCTCATAAGGTTCTCCCTCAGCAACCGCATAGAGCATGTCCTTTATTGTAAACATTTTATTATTTACCTTTAGAGCCTCTACATCATTTCTAACCATCTCCGTCACAGCGTCTGATACCTTAGTATCCTCTGAAATATCTATGAGGGGCTTTGCGGAGTTCGCGATAATTGCTTTTCCCACGGGAACGTGATCTAGTATGGCAAATACCAAATCTCTAGCATACGTTATTCCTATAACCCTATTATTCTCAATAACAGGTAAATGAGATATATCATACCTTTTCATTATTCTTAAAGCTTCAAGAACATCTATATCTGACTTAACAGTTAATGGAGATAGCGTTGCATACTCTATAGCCTTAGCAACCTCAGGGTCTTCTCCCCTAGCAAGTGCATTAGCTATATCGTTATCAGTTACTAAGAAGCTCAACCTCCCCTTCTCGTCTATAGCAGCTGCTCCACCTATTCCGCTCCTAACCATTACTTTGGCTGCGTCTCTCAGGGTGGCATCTTTATTCACAAAGGATTTCACTGCTAGTGTGCCTACTGTTACCACTTTGGGGCCCTATAGCCCCTCACACTTAAGCCTAATATGCTAGTCACCCTCGGAGCGCACGGAGATGATAGAAAACAAGGAGTTCAAGCTCGAAGCCGGCAAATTCCTGGAAGTTACTGGACCAGCCGCTGTCAGAATAAAAGAAGGTAAAGCTCTGCTCATGGGAAAACCGTTAGAGAACAACGACCTAATAGTTGTTCCCCAATGGAGAACGTATGTGTTCAAGGCTATAAAGGATTGTCACTTCTCGATATCTTTGACTAAAGAGACCACAATAAATGTAGCTAATTCAAACGTGTTCGATATATGGACTAGAGAATTGGAAAAACTGATCGGTCTTGAAAGGGTAGTCATAGCGGGGCCCACGGATTCTGGTAAAAGCAGTGTGACGGTAACCTTATTGAACTTGAACTTGAGGGAGGGAAAAGAGATATCAGTAATAGATAGCGATGTGGGTCAGAACAACCTATGCTGTCCTACTATGGTATGTAAGGCAAAGGTCAAAGGCTTCGTATTTATGCTAAGCGAGCTGGAAGGGGAAGAAAAGAGGTTTACCGGTACTATAACTCCAGCGCTCCACACCTCTAGGGTAATTTCCTCCATTTCTTCCTTGGTAAAGGATAACGTAGTGATAGATACTGATGGGTGGGTTGACGGCTATGAGGCCGGTTATTATAAGCATAGCTTACTAAGAGCTGTCGGAGCAGATGCCGTTGTATACATGGGCAAGGCTCCGTGGTGGGCTAGAGGACCTTGGAAACTACTGGAACTTCCACCTTCTCCGGGTAAGGAGAGGAGCAGAGAGGATAGAAGAAGTATAAGGAAAAATAGGTATAGAAAGGTATTAGAAAATTGTAAGAGTTTCGATATAGACCTCAAAGAGGTTCCGATCATATATTCAATCCTCTTTAACTCCCCTGAAGGCGACGAGGCCTTGAAAGAGGCAGTAAGAGAACTGATAGGAGTCAAGCCACTAATGGTAACTACCGCGAATAAGAAGATAATTGCTGTTGTACCGAGAAAATCTAAGTACAGGAAAGTGAAGGAGGTGGACG
>JALWJF010000024.1 GCA_027081755.1 Desulfurococcales archaeon
TCCTGATACTACTGGTATATATTATCCTTCAACGGAAAATTCAAGTTAGGATTTCATCAGGTATATTTAATGAAGACTTGCTTAATATAATCTTAATTGGCCTAGGCGCTATTATGGTCATATTTACATTGTATCCGAACGAAACATTCATTCCATACTACGATATTTCTCGTCACTATGCTTCAGCAATAAGCTTCGCTACTAACCCAAATCGCATCAGAGGTCCTTATCCAGCTTTCTGGGGTCATATAGCTATAATTTACGAACTTTCAGGAAATCTAAATCCATTTATACTAAACACAATTTTGGAATTCTGGACGTTAATGCTCCTAGTGACTCTGTACGTGTTTGTACGTAGGTGCTATAGTAGCCTACATGCATCAGTAGCTACATATCTTTACTTATTCGGGGCTGGCCTAGGTTGGATTTACATTTTGAAACTTATAAGCGAAGGTAAAGTGTGGATAGAAAATATGGGGCACATATTCTTGGCGACAAATGCCGACATAGGTTACGGCCTAGGTACATGGATATGGTTCTGGTATAGGCCGGTAGTTATAGGGACACTATCCCTCTTTCTCCTGATGTATTCTCTTTTATATAAAAATATTGATAATAAAGTTAGATGGCTCATACTCCTTTCAGTACCTGCGGTACTAATGAATTATCATCCAAGCGAGGTAATTCTTTCTTTAGTCCTAATATTTGGCGTAGCAATAGTTAAGAAACTAGACTTCAACGTTGTAATATTGTTTACTGCTAGCATTATAGTGGGGGTAGCTATAAGACTCATTTATACGCCATATAACTTACAGCAAACTCTGCTCTTCTCATCGATGTCTATAACAACTGTTTTCTTATCTTATCCGTTAAGTATTTACATCAGAAGGATTAGTTCAATATTACTGAGGACTAAGATTAGTAATTTCATGAGTAAGATAAGCAATGCAGTTTATATAACAATCATAGTGTCCTTTATTCTTACTATATTATACTGTTATACACTAAGTATAGAAAGCTTTGTTATACCCTTAGATATCTTACCAGTACCTTTATATCACTATGTGATTTTGCTAGGGGTTCCTGGTATTCTGGCGTTTATCAGCTTTTTAGGCATAAACCATGTGAAGGGATCAGACAGGGACACGGACAAGATTCTTGTGAGTGTCATGCTGCTAGCATTTCTCGTCGGAAAAACAATTACATACGTTAATGAAAGTCCGCTTGCAGGTCTAATAACAAGCTTAATGGGGTCTAGCTATTTCGAGAGACGAATAGTTGCTAGCTTAGTCTACCCCATTATCTGCATACTAGCATCGCGTTTCTTTGACATTATTAAAAACAATTTGTATCAAAAAGTGAGGATAAGTGAAACATAAAGCAAAGATTCTATGCGTTACGACGATACTTTCATTGATTATAGTGACTATCATCGCGTCAACGCTCTATACGATTGATTGGCAGCTCAAACACGCAGAAACATTTAAGAGATTATTAGTAAACGAGGGCAAAGATCTAATAAATGTAGTGCTGTCAAATAAAAATTTCTCTAGGAAGCTAGCAAAGTCAAACATTTTGTCATTATCTCCAGAGGCTTTCATGCTATCCCAATACTTGCCATCTTTATGGAAAATAGTAGTTTATAGAGACGTTTTGAGGGAACTAGTGTACCCGAACCTCTTTTTAACAATATGTTCCTCCTTTAACGCCAGCTGTGCCATCATATACAAAGATACTGATGTTAAACAAATTAACCCAACCACTATTTTATGGTATTTCCTTAACTTATCAAAAACTCTTAAGGCAGGTAATTTTAAGATCTCTTTTCTACCGTATATGATGCCACCTTCATTTAAAAGTAATGTGTGCTTAGTGTTCAAAGATTTCGATGATAATATAAAATTTATTTCATCTGCTCTATCGCTTCTCGGAATTAATTATACCTACACTTACTACCTTGATATTAATTCTCTTCAAGACTGTGATTGGCTTATCTTACCGTCAGAGGGTGTATTGACTAATATATATGAAATGTTAAATTTGTCAAGCGTAAATGATCTTCCTAGTAATATAATTATACTGAACTTAAATGGTTCTTACGACCTCTTACGAGGAATATCTCTAAATAACACAGCTATACGTATTTCAAGCAATTATCCGGTTCAAGCCATAGTAAATAATATTCCGACACATAACGGAACAATTACTGCTACGTCTTCACCGGTAGATATAAGAATACGTGTCATTGATGATGATCCTAAAGCTTTAGTGATACTCGACGAGAATCTCTCGAAGTGGCAGGTTCGAGGAATAGGATACGGGTATGGAAATATTAGTGAACCTACATTGACGCTTTCGTCTAGATCAGTATCAGGTGTTACACCAGTAGTTATCAAGGTTGGGAAGGGGAGCTATTATCAATGGCAAATTGAAAGAACATTCAAGGGACTAAACGTCACCGAATATAACTACCTTACATTATATTGGTATGGTAGAGGTGATAGGAAAGAGTACGTAGTTGAATTACATACATCTTCTGGATCACTATGGTATGATTTCATAGATAATTGGCTTGGCTGGCGTAAGGTGTACCTGCCCTTAAAGCTACCCGACGGCAAGTATAACATAAATAACGTAACCGTGATTAAGGTTACCATAGGAAAGCCTAACCTGGCTCATGTTATAAAAATTGAGTTTAGGAATAGTGCTCACAATCTTAACCTCAGCGGAATCTTTATGATTGATAGAGTGGCTTTTGAACACGCACTAAAACTTTATTTCGAATACTATCTGTCTAGCAGAATAGCTGGGGTAATGCTTGTTACTAGGGCTAACAGGATGATAAACCAAGAGGTTCTACTATCTGTGAATGACAACAAATCATTAAGTTCCGCTATAGGTAATATTACCCTTAAAATATCCTACTGTCACGGCTGTTCTATCAGGGCAGTAGCTAAGCTTAAGTTAGCAATGACACAACCGATAGCCAAAATCAAGATAGACATTTATCCGCTTGTGAAAGCTAAGTTTGATATAAATATGAAGCCAAGAAATTTAACATTAGTGCTAGGCCCTGATATACCTAAAGGACATGTCATTAAATATCTTGATTTAGAACAAAGAGTGCCCTTTGTAATATACCTTAGGAAGGGTCTTTACTTCGTAAACATATTTCCCCTGTCAGAACTATACAGAAGAGGTGATATAAACACTAAAGAATACACTTGGACAATGAAAAATGCATTCAACTATATAGATGTTCCTCGAGGAGATAGAAACATTAGTATCAATAAGGACTTTGTATCAGTATACAAAGTTGTTTTTAAGAGTCTTAGAACTTCAGGTGACATTACTGTTAAACCCTTATCAGGAAGTATAATTATATTTTCATATAATAATTCGATTTCTCAGGACTTAAGACCCGTCGTAATAATAGTCAAGAATAATAAACCATTAATTAAAGCAACATCATTGACAATTATTGGAAGGTATGGTTACTATGCCTTAGTAAGGGTTCACAATGCTACATTAATTTCCGAGCATCCGTTAAAATTGGTAATGCTGGGAAAGAGAAATAATACGAAAATTATTGAGATCAAAAGTGATACCATACGTCTGGGTAATGCCCAGCTACTGCTGAGGGGATTTAGGCTAGAAGTAAATGGCGATACTGATTTTGTGTACATAAATACCTTTAGGGATCTTTATGCGCGATTTCGTCTAAGAAACGAGAATGTAATCGTACATGGATATGTAGAGACTTCACTTAGTATCTTTGATAAGTATATAGCAGGAACAGAATTACAAATTAGCGGAAAAATTAAGAGAGAGACTCCTATTAAGCGTAGTTATGAGGTAGACTTAGATTTTCTCCTGCATATACTTATACCTTCAATACTAATAGCTACATTCATTACCTTTATACGTAAACGTAAGATGTTGTATTTATAGCATAGGTAAGAAAAGGCGTAGAATCATGAAGAAGAGGATATGTGTCATTGGCTTAGATGGTGTAGGTTTAAGGAATCTGGAGAATATGTTAAGACAGGATACCTTTAATTGGTTAGCAAAAATTATTAATAATGGGTTCTTAACCTCATTTATTTCTATTCCTCCTTACACCCCGTGTGCGTGGACCAGCATTTTTACGGGTGTTAATCCTGGAAAGCATGGTATTTTTGGATTTCACAAAGTTTCTAGATTTAACAGAGGCTTTCATGTTGCTCTAGCTTCTTCTAGTGACGTTATGTATCCTCGCATATTTGAAGTTCTAGCGATGTCTGGGTTGAAGAGCGTTGTTATCAATGTTCCCTTTACATACCCTGTTCGAGGACTTATTGGTGCTAATAATCTTGTCGTGGTTAGTGACTGGGCTTCGCCTAGACAGTTCATCCATCCTAAGAAGCTTGAAAAGAAGTATGGAGAGTACCTAGCTGAGCCTCCCCATAGGTGGGGTAGGGCAATCGATGCTAAGTCTTATGCAAGGAAAGTTGAGGAGTTTCTTAGGACTAGGTTAAGCATATATTATGATCTCCTTGAGAGGTTCGATTATAATTTGTTTGTTATTGTTTTTAGTGAGCTTGACTGGCTTATGCATCGTATTCCCGGAATTGCTGAAGGCAGGAATATTAATTACATATCAGGTGTTCTCTCTCTTATTGACAAGTTTATAAGGCATGCTACCGAGGTATGCGATCTTACTGTTCTTGTGAGCGATCATGGTTTTCAGGTTGTTAAGATCTTCCTCGGCGTTAATGCTATACTTACCCACAAGGGAATGCTCTCCTATAGCTACAGGCTTGACTTCAGTAAGCTCTTCCCTCATCTAGGTTTACGCGTAAGCAAGGATCCCCTGAAAGGCAATGTGCACGGCGGAAAATATAGTGAGAGGTTTTCATCAGAAATATTAACAAGAACCCTAGGCTTTACGAGAAAACTTGTTCCCAAGACCCTACTGAATGTACTAGAGAACGTGGTACCCCTTAGGATGAACATTGACTATTTCTCTAGCAAGGCATTCATGATTGAGGACGGCACTTGGGGAGTCTATGTGAGGAGGGACTATGAAGATACTGTTCGAGAGCTTTTCAGTGAAAGCAAACTAATTAAAGCTGTTGTAAGAGGTAGTAAACTTTTCTATGGCCCATATATAGACGAAGCTCCGGATCTAATACTCATACCTAGGCCAGGAGTATGGTTTGATCCTAGATTCTACGCACCACCCGTTGATGTGAAGATAAATTGGGAACACGAACCTCACGCATTATTTGCAATTTATGGAGATGATGTGCTTTCTAATAGGGATGTTAGGGATCTGAACATTAAGGTCAGTATTTACGATATAGTGCCCACTATACTAGCATATATGGGGCTTCCTCCTGCACGGGATTTCGATGGCAGGTCTCTTACAGAGCTGTTCGCAATAGAGCTTCCAGCAACTGGTAAACAAGTAGACTATCTCACCAGGTTTAGGCTGGTGCGGAGGGCAAGGAGCCTTATGTCGTCTAGGAGGTAGCACTTGGAGATGTTTAATATAAAAATGGATATAATAAATATTGTGATTACTTGATAATTTGATAAATCTCGATGCTCGTAGGTACAACTACATTGCTACTTTGCACAGGCGGTTCTTGTGGGAGAGTTTTGCCGAGTGTAAATACGTTTCTTACGTAGGAACATATCCACCGAGTACTGTATTGTAGGAATTCACCTGATATTTTCTGGAGCATCACGTAATTTTCCAGAATGCTACTATGTGTCCTATATTTTATTGAGTTGTAGGAGCGATTTTTAAGGAGAGGCTAAGACCTGCATTTTAGTGTGTCAGAGATATAGGTGTTTTGCGGTTGGTTTTGTTGTTCTTTGGTTTTGTTGTGCCATGTTTTGAGTAGTTTGTCTATGACTTTCTTTGTTTTGTGTATTGTTTTTGTTAGTTCTTTTAGTTCTTCTATGTCGCTCTTCGGTAGTTCGTAGGTGGTGGGGGGGTATTGTGAGGTATGATGGGGGTGCTCCGTGTTCTTCTATGTACTTTATTGCCTTTGATAGGAGTCCGTCTCCTTTCTTTGTTGCGATTGCGTGTATCCTGCTTGAGGTTTCGTTCCAGACCTTCTTTACCTCGTTCACTAGTTCCTCACCCACCACTTCCTTGAGTTCGCCCAGTAGTTGGCAGAAGTACTTTTGGCGTAGCTTGTTTACTCTCTCCTCGTGGGGGAGGTCGCGGTGCTTTAGGTCGGCGTAGAGGGCTGATGCCGTGCCCTCGACTAACTCCCTCAGGATAAG
>JALWJF010000025.1 GCA_027081755.1 Desulfurococcales archaeon
GGTTCCGTCAACATCAGCCGCCACAACTCTTATTTCTGCGAACTCCACTCTTTCACCACCTCGAAAGCTTCATCTACTAAGGAGTCTATAACCAAAGCTCGTTTCTTCAGCTCAATCCATGGTCCCATAAATATTATAGTTACGATTGTTCTGTCACTACTATCATTTACCGGCGTCAGTATAACCATTCCATTTTTGGCATACATTGTTAGACCTCGCACAGCAACATCCCCTAGGTACTCCTTTTTAATGGAAAAGAATGAGGGCAATTTCTTATCTTCATATGCTATTGCTGAGAGTTCTGAGCCCAAGATGTCTTCTTCTGTAAGCCCTCCAGCGTTCAGAAATTCGATGAGTTCTGCTAAATACCTTGCCGTCATTATGCTTTTATTAAAGTACATTATTTGTGATATTGTTGATGCATCACCACTTAAGTAAAGCTTATACTCAATCTCATCTTCGAAGCCTCTCACAGCAACTAGTCCGGGTTCCGGCGAGATTATCTCGAACCCGGACTCGTGTGGGTACACTCTAAAAGTTACTAGACCTTTCGTGGCGGCGTAGTCCACCATCTTCTGTACGTCGAGCTGCTTATTTAGATGCAAGGTAACTCTAACTGTAGCACTTCTCAAAGCCCTCTACTCCCGTCATCAAGTGATCTAAAAGAAGTTTAAGGGGTCACTCGCGGGCTACATTCATCACTGCTCAGAGATCGAAGACACGATCATCCTTTTTATATGGCTTTGATACACACACTGCCAGATGTCCTTATCTTATATAGGATTTTGTAATAACAGTTAGGACACTTTATTCCCAAGCCCATACTTTCTAGTTCGCTCTTGGTCACTATGTGACCACATCTAGCACACTTATACAAGACCTCTTTCTCCGCCGCCACCCTTGTGCCCCTTACTCTCGTTTCGTTAAGACTTAAAAGATATTCAGTAGCCCGTGCTAACTGAAGGGCTGAAGATGGGGACGTTGGACCCCTCTGTCTGCGGCGGTCTACCACCCGAACTCTGTGAACAACTAATGATGGAAAACCAGATGCTAATAAAGATAAAAGTGGAGAGGAGAAAATGGGGTAGAGAAGTAACAATAATCGAGGGTCTTAACTTGGATAACGAAAGGATGAAGGCTCTCGCAAAGAAATTAAAGAGCAAACTAGCGACGGGAGGAACTGTGAAGAATGGCAAAATAGAGCTCCAAGGAGACCACAGAGACAGAGTGAAGGAACTTCTAGTAGAGATGGGTTACCCTGAAGAGAATATAGTCATTGTCGGTTGATTTTTTGTTTCAATTCAGTCACATAAACAATCCCTTAATATCCCCATAGACCCTCGCCTTCCGGGGAATCAAATTATGACCAAGGCCGTTTGGGTATACTCTCTCGTCGAAATTCCAGAAGGGGTCAGCATCGAAATAGATGGCCTAAAAGTTAAAGTAAAGGGACCAAAGGGTGAACTAGAGAAGGACTTCTCTCACGCAAAAGGAATAAGGATAAGGAAGTTCGAAAAGGATGGTAAGAACTACATACTTGTAGAAACATTCTTTGCCAGCAGAAAAAGGAAAGCACTAGTAAACACCATAGCCGCGCACATAAGGAATATGATAACTGGCGTTTCCAAGGGCTGGAGATATAAAATGAAGATAATATTCTCGCACTTCCCCATAAACGTCAAGATAGTTGGTAACAAGGTAGAAATACATAACTTCATAGGAGAGAAGGCTCCTAGGATAGCCAAGATATTACCCGGTGTCACTGTTAAGGTACAAGGAAGAGACCTAATAGTGGAGGGTATCGACATAGAGAAAGTAGCTCAAACTGCTGCAAACATAGAGCAGGCTACTAAAATAAAGGAGTTTGATCGCAGAGTGTTCATGGATGGTATTTACATTTATGAGAAAGAGGTGATGGCATAATGAACTTGAACGAAGTACTTGAAAGGAGGAAGCAAGTCCTTAGAGAACTAAAGAGAAAGAGGAAAGCTATGAAGAAGGCAGTAGAAATGAGGAATGACTTACCGAAGTTCATCCGCTATCACTGGTGGAGGTACTGGAGGTTAGAAAGAGGGTATAAATGGAGAAAGCCCAAAGGTAACGACAACAAGAGCAGACTTCAATTGAAGGGTTATCCGCCAATAGTTAAGGTAGGCTACAGAACACCAAAGGAGGTAAGGGGTCTCCACCCGAGCGGGTTAGAACCGGTATTAGTGCATAACGTGAAGGAGCTAGAAAAGCTTGACAAGGACAAGCACATAGTTTACATAGCAAGTTCCGTAGGAAGAAGAAAGAGGATTGAGATAATTAAAAAGGCAGAAGAGCTGGGTCTAAGGGTGGCCAACCCCAACGTTAAGGAGGTGAAGAAGTGATGAGGGCTGATAAAGTAGCAAAGCTCGCGGCCGAGGTCCTCGGCGTAGGCGAGAGCAGAATTTGGATAGACCATAGAAAGTTGTCGGATGTCAGTGAAGTTGTATCAAAGGAAGATGTAAGGAAATTAATCAAACAAGGTGCAATAAAAGTCGAACCCAAGAAAGGCAACTCCAGAGCTCGCTGGAAGGTTAGACACGAGCAGAGGAAGAAGGGAAGGAGAAGGGGTTACGGAAAGAGGAAAGGAAAAGCCTCTGCTAGACAAGACCCCAAGGAGGCTTGGATGCACAGGATAAGGAAGATAAGGAGGTTCCTCAGGTACCTTAGGGATCATGAAATAATAGATAGGAGGACCTACAGAGAGCTATATATGAAGGCTAAAGGAGGAATGTTCGACAGCCTCAGCGCACTCAAGATGCACTTGAAGGAGAGGTACGGTATAGAGGTGAGGTAAAATGGCACATGGACCAAGGTATAGGGTTCCCAGAAGGAGAAGACGAGAAGGGAAGACTAACTACTACAAGAGATACAAAATGGTACTTGGTAAGCATCCAAGGTTCGTAGTAAGAAAGAGTAACAAGTACGTCTGGGTTCAAGTTATCCAATTTGCTCCGGAAGGAGATAAAGTAATAGCGGCTGCTCACTCAAGGGAGCTAGAAAAGAAGTACGGCTGGAAAGGTTCTGGAAATTCCTTACCGGCCGTCTATTTGACTGGTCTCTTGGCCGCATTAAGGGCCAAAAAAGCCGGGATTGAGTACGCCGTGTCCGACATAGGCCTTCACAAGGCCACAAAAGGTGCTAGAGTATTCGCTGCGATAAAGGCAGCAAACGATGCAGGCCTCGAAGTCCCTGTGGGAGAGGAGGTAGTACCCAGTGAGGAGAGGATTAAAGGTGAACACATAGCGAAGTATGCCGAAAGATTGAAGGCAGAGAATCCAGAAGAGTACCACAAGAGATTTGCAATACTCTTACAAAGAGGCCTTGAACCAGAAAAGTACCCAGACCACTTCGAAGAAGTAAAGAACCGCATTATCGAAGACTATAAATCCGCACAATGAAGGCGCTGGGGGTGTAGAAAATGGCAGTGAGTTTGGAAGAGTGGGTACCTAGAACTAGGGTAGGAAAACTAGTAAAAGAAGGAAAGATAAAGAATATATACGAGTTATTCGAGAAGAACTTACCTATCTTAGAACCCGAAATAGTAGACTACTTGGTACCGGATCTGAAGCATGAAGTATTAAACGTGAGCTTGGTGCAAAAGGTGACTGACGCAGGAAGGATCACTAGGCTTCGAGTTCTCGTCGTTATCGGCAATATGAACGGTATAGTAGGCCTGGGTATGGGCAAAGCTAAACAGATGAGATTTGCCATCCAAAAAGCTGTAACGAATGCAAAGTTGAACGTAGTGCCAGTTAGAAGAGGCTGTGGTAGCTGGGAGTGTACTTGTGGAGAGCCTCACAGTGTACCGTTTACCGTCAGAGGAAAGAGCGGGAGCGTCGAAGTGATCTTAAAACCCGCACCAAGAGGCACCGGTTTGGTAGCCGGAGACGTAGCAAAGACTGTACTTAAATATGCCGGCATACAAGATGTGTGGACTCATACAGAGGGAGAAACCAGGACAACCCATAACTTCGCAAAAGCTACCCTGAATGCATTAAAGCAAACAATGAAGTTCTATGCACCTTGGGATTGGGCTTAAGGGGTGAAGAAATATGAGGAAGCTATACTTAATTATAAGAATAAGAGGTGAACCCGATACACCGCCAGATGTTAGAAAGACACTCGAAAATCTAAGACTGTTAAGGAGGTATGCTGCATCGTTATACCCAGCTGACTTGCCAGGCATCGAAAACATGCTGAGAAAGGCCCAAGCGTGGATAACATGGGGAGAGATAAACAAGGAAACTCTAGCCAGACTCTTGGAAGCCAGAGGGAGAGCACCCGGTGATAAGAAACTGACTATAGAGTACATAAAGGAGAGGTTCAATGTCAATAGCTTTGAAGAACTTGCCGAGAAGATGATAAATGGTGAAATAGTCTTTCATAAGCAAGATGCAATAAAGCCTTTCTTCAGGTTACATCCGCCAAGGGGAGGATTTAGGAACAGCATAAAGAAGCCCATAGGAAGCAGAGGAGAAGCTGGCTACAGAGGGGAAAAGATAAACGACCTAGTACTCAGAATGCTCTAAGACCCTTTATTATCTCCCATTCTTCCCTACCCTTCGGGTATACGCCATGGTAGTGAGGAGGAGAAGGAAGAGCAGGAAGCTCAGGGGAAGGACTAGGACGATGGGATGGGGTAGAATAGGTCAGCATAGAAAGAGTGGTGCTAGAGGAGGCTTCGGTTACGCTGGAATGCATAAACACTTCTGGACTTGGGTTACGGCCAAGAGCCCAGGTTACTTCGGTAAATACGGCTTCCATCTCCCACCAGAGGACCGTATCGAATTTACTGAGATTAATGTCGGTGATCTGGATGAATTATCGAGGAAGCTTGGTACCACCACATTAAACTTGGCCGAATTAGGATATAACAAGCTGTTGGGCATGGGTAAAGTCAAAAAAGCTTACACAGTAATTGTGGCCTATGCAACAAAGAAAGCTATTCAAAAGGTTAAGGCTGCTGGAGGCAAAGTGGTAACTCCGGATGGAGAAGAACTCACTGTTGAAGGGGAAGGTGCTGCTGCTTAGTGCAATCTTTTTTATACTCGCACCTTTCTCGACTTCAATTCCATGCATTAGATTGGGAGTACCACGAATAATACCCACTCTCATGAGTTTAAGTATGTCAACAATACCTTTCTTTGTTTTTGTGATGCTCTTATCGATCTATGCGTATCTTAAAGAGGGGAAAGATAGGGCAAAAATAGTGTTTCTGGAAGCAATAATCCTTAACGTATTGGTGCTCTTCTTTAAGTATTTGTTTAATCGTCCAAGACCTGTAGTAACTGGAACGCCCGGCTATCCTTCAGGTCATTCCGCGAGGGCTACATGGCTTGCTCTAAAGGTATGGAAAAGAAACAAATTGCTAGGTATAGCAACATGGATCTATGCTATCTCTGTTATGTGGAGTAGGGTGGAGTTGTGTATGCATTACCCACTAGATGTTGTTGGTGGTGCTGTCTTGGCAATACTAGTGGATCAAGTTTTGAGAGGCTAGGAGCCCTCCACATTGCTGTGGCGGGCCCGCCGGGATTTGAACCCGGGACTTCCGCGGCGGGGCCTTTATGGGCCAAGCCCGCCTCTACGGGTTAAGAGCCCGCCGCTCTACCAAGCTGAGCTACGGGCCCAGCCGCCATGTAAGGAGGTCTCGATAGGGGTTAATAAATTTTTCTATTAAGGTTTTGGTAAAGTGTATACAAATACATCGATTACCTCATCAATTTTCTTTAGTGCATCTTCAATCTTTTTCGGATCACCTTTAACTTCGGCTATTATAATGCATTCCGCTTTCTCGCCTTTCTTTACAGTTTTACAGTTAGTCGAAAGTTGGTTTATGCCTATTTGGCTCATTTTTTCAACTATCTTTGCCAAACTTCCTGGTTTGTCCTTAAAGACTATCGAGAGTTCCACTACTGTACCTTCCTTCGTCGCACCAGGCAATATAACTATTTCACCTTTATCCAAGTCAGCTACCATAACAACATGGCTACCACCCTCAATCCCTAGAACCTCTCTGACATTTCTGGGTATCGTTATCCTACCCTTTCCATCAACTTTTAATATCTCGACTCTTCTCAATTCAAATACCCATTATGGGACATGTGTGGGAAAGGATTAAAGTTGCTAAGATTGTTCCCTTCCAGCGGTTTTCTCTAATGCGAGCTGTTTCACCATTTGTTTGTATTCCTCTAGCCGTTCATCATCGATGAAGGGAACTATCATATAGACTACTTGGGGGC
>JALWJF010000026.1 GCA_027081755.1 Desulfurococcales archaeon
TCTTTCGCTATCTTCTGGGTCGTGTAGGCATCTAGCTTGAGCTTCTTAGCCGCCTCTTCGAGCAATGTGTCGGTGGTGAATGGCGGTGGCGTATCCTTTTCTTCTTCGTAAGTTCTCACTTGTATAACTTCGACTTCATCGAGTTTAGCTAGTCTTAGTGCTTCCTCCTTATTCTTTTTGAATATTTTTAACGTATCTCCGTTATCTAATTTCAGTATAGCAACGTAGCCCCTACCATCATACCAAGATTTCTTGCTGGCAACTAACATGTTTAATACTGGTCCTTGAACCCTACCCAGTCCAGCGTTTTTGGAACCCAAGAATGTCCAAAGCTCTTCACTAATACTAAATCCAACGAGTCTATCATCAATTCTTCTCAGTATCTGAGAAGCTACTAAAGCCTCATCCACGCTTCCTTTTTCCTTAAACGCATTAACTATGGCGTTCAATGTTATTTCGTTATATTTTATCCTAAATACGTTATTATTAAAAGGCTTTATATTAGCCAGCAAGTCCCATGCTATCTTTTCACCTTCTTCGTCGGGATCCGAAGCCAATATCACTTCATCAACGAAGGACGACAACTTTTGAATTACTCTAACAACCTCCATAGAAGACTTGGCTAGCTTTCCACATTTCGGACATACACCACTGCTGGAACTCCACGAAATTTTGCACTGATCACACCTCCATATGGGAGCGTATATCGGTACTAGCTCATCTTCTAAGAGAAGTATTCCGTATTTTCCTACATCATCTAGGGTTAGGTCGTATATATGACCTTTGCTAGCAATTATGTATAAGAAGTAAATTATGTTACCAACCTCCAGTGCAGTAGTATGAACTTTAACACCATCGAATAAGAGTGAACCTCCTCCATTAAATGATGAGATTGTTCTGGCCTTAGTGGGAGATTCTACTATCATGACAGCACTTTTCACATCAAATTTCTTTTTATTTCGGCTGGGAAAGACTACGCCATCGTAGAACTCTTTCCTCAATGCATTTTCTAGTGTTCTCATAAGATCATCGTCAGTATACGCAACGACGCTTACTCCATGAGTAAAGCCTTCCTTCGTTAACCGTGAAGTTCTACCCGATGCTTGCAAGTATGTCTTTGCATCGACCCTATAGGTGAACTTTTTATCTATAACCATATTGCCAATTATTACACGTCCCCTAATATTCTTTAATATATTGTTTGTTAATTCCTTAATTTCTTCTTTGATTTTCTTAAGCCTAGGATTTAATTCATCCTCATTTAAATTTGTTAGCACCATAAGCTCTACTTTTGATAAATTTTTAACTTTCTCATATATCTTACTGGCTATCTCGTTTAGTCCAATTGCATTTGCTACTTTAAATGCTATTAAAGGATTTTTTAACACGTTTTGAGTTAACATCCTCTTATGAGGAGGTTCTAGAAACACGGCAAACCTTATCCTATCGGGCATATCTACGCCTCTGGCTAAAACGCCATAGCGCGAAGCATAAGCCACTAAGACTTGAATCTCTCCCTTCTCAAATGCTTCCAGGTCCTTTAGCTTTCCGGACTTTAATATCCCAGCCTCTATACCATTTTCATTAAGTAATGTAACAACGTCTTCTAAGGGTCCTCCTTCATGAACAAATACTATCCCGCTAAATCCTTTATCTACAAAGCTTTTGACTATTTTTATCAAATCGTCAATCTTCTCTATTTTTCTCTTGCAATCACTAACATTCCTTATACTTGGTGGAAAAGGAGCTGGTTTTATGCCTATTATGCTTAACATAAGTTTGGCCTTGAAACTACCCTCGGATGTAGAGGCTGAAGCAAAGATTAATTGTGCTTTCTTCTTCTTAGAGGCGATCTCTTTGATCTTCCTTATTCCCTCAAGAAAATTATTTATATCGCTATTGCTCTTAGCATTCATGAATTTTGATACTAAGTTATTCACGTCTTCAATAATTTCTGAAAGCCCTAGTATTCTCAAAATCGTTTCAACAGTTTTTGGTGATCGCAGAGCAGCGTCTACATCATCTACCATCACTATATCGAAATTTTTATATTCATTTATATTTTTCATTACTTTAGCTATGGTTGTGACAACAACTTTCTCATTAACACTCTTTTTTACTTGATTAAGAAGAGTCTTTGAAGGTATAATGTATAAGACCTTCTTCCCCTTAAGAGAAGTATAGGAAGCTAGAGCAGAAAGTATAGTTGATTTCCCCATGCCAGTTGGTGCACTTATTATAAGGTCAGCTCCACTTAGTGCCCATCTAATCCATACTCTTTGTGGGCCCCATGGTACTATGCCTAGTTCCTTTTTCAGATAGTTCACGAATTCTTCATACGTTTCATCTAGTTCATCTTTCCAAGCATAGAGTCCTCCTTTTCCATTACATTCATCACAATGTACTCCATTAATTAGTCTTGAACGTCTTATGTCACCACCACACGAGGGACAAGACAATTGGTAGATTACTTCCATTAAACCCCTCTAGAAACTTAGTACTTAAAGAAAGACTTATAAAGGTAAGAAGTATCACGGACCCACATACCCTTCCGGTAGAGCACTTTCAACCATATTCTTTATTTTTTCAGCAACGAGTTCTGCCTCTTTCCTTAGTTTTAACACCTCGTCTATCTTTCCTTCATTTGCAGCAGCTGATGCTTCTACTCTCAATTCGCTCAATCTCTCTATCATTTTCTTCATTCCTTCGCAATCCCCTTTTATCACCATATAGAGTATTACCTCGCCGGGAGGTGGAAGTAACACTCCCAGTTCTTCCGTGACAGAACTCATATTTCTTAACATCTTGTAAGTATCAATAATACATTCAACCAGTTTCTTAGCTTTCTCACAACCGAATTGTTCGACTAGTGCTATGGACGTTGGTAGTTGTGTAGGCAAGATATCAGAACTAGCAATATCTAGCAAATATTCCATCTCTTCAGACAATTGCATTATACATTCAGCATTCTTAGCTATTGTATCTAACCATTTCTCAAATCTTTCACATCCTTCTTTCAGTACCTCTACAACATCTTCAAGACTAATCACGCTCCTTAAAGCTCGTCTTAATTCTTCTATGTGTTTTTCCAAGCATGCCATCATGTCAACTAGCTTAGGACCTAGTTGCTTCAGTGCGTGGAATTCATCAATATTTATGTCGGGAGCCAAGGAACCTATAAACTTCCATAGGGCCTTCTCTAAAGCCAAACAAACGACTTCACCCGAGCTCTCGCACCTACTCGCTTTGAGGAGTTCCTCAACTAATCTATCAACCTTCGGTGTTGCAACTGTTACCAATTCACCATTCTCCATAACTATAGCGACTTCTATTGAAGTCTTTGAATATGTCATTGCAGTTATCTCATAATTCATTTTAATCTCTTTTATCATGTCGAAATATTGATCTATAAAAATAACCGAAGTTGTATCTTTCTCAGCTATCGCTATTTCATCTCCTTTTGGACTGTTGGCGAATGCACTTATCCCATTGAATTTAGCAATAACCTTTGTTCGCGTGATCTCTGCCGGATTCATGGAGTAAAGATAGCCATTTGATAGAGCCACTATCAATCCATTAACCCACCCTATCCTGACTATAGGAGAGCCCAAATCTACTACATTAATTTTCTTCAAATTGTCTTTACTCAAAACAAGAAGTAAACCTTCTTTCGTACCGACATAAATACGTGGACCTCGAATGAAGAGGGATGTAACATCAAGGCTTATCTTATCTTCCACTTGAACGTTATTTTCTTCTATTCTAGCTATCCAGCCATTTCCACCGGCGTAAAGTATTTCATCTTTATCCCAGACAAGTGTTGATACCAGCCCTGGAACTTCCACTCTTTTACGTTCTTTGAGGTGTTTATCAATGAAAACTGTGGTTCCCTCGGAGCCCACGGCTAGATACTTTTCGGACCATGATACGGAGTGTGCGGGAAGATCGCCCACGTCTTTAATTATTTCACCTGTATGTGGTTCCACTATTTGGTATCCTTTTCTTCCTAGAGCTGTCGCTATGTACTTCATTCCCCAGCTAACGTCCTTAGGAGGTGAGAGTAACCTAACTCTAAGCCTTCTCATCACTGCTCATCAGAGGCCAACGTTTAAAGGGTTAATAGCTATTGTAGGTACTGCCCCACCTCTCACACCCGTGTGAGGCCGCTAGGACGGACGGTGATCACGGGACGGTGGTGGGGCTACAACTTGAGCTGATTGTTATGTTTGTCTAGTCCTAGCTGTTCCTTGCTTAAACCCATAGCTATACCGACGAGTTGATGTAGATGTACTACAGGTTTAACATCTTGTATTGTATCCAGATGATATTGACAGAACGGGCAAAGCGTTACGATGACATCTGCATCTAGACTCTTTTCCACAACTCTTAATGCCAACCTCTTAGCATTCTTCTTGTCGTAAGTCATCAAGGGGAATCCACAACAAGTATCAACTTTCGCTACTATACTTACACCAAGTTTTTTAAGAATCTTTCCCATCTTTATATATACATCTTCTTTCTTCAGATGATAGTAGTTCCTAGCACCGCAGCCCGGATATAGGGATACTTTAATTCCAGTTAACTCTTTCTTTATTTCTATTTTATCCATCACATCATAAATTATATCTATAATGTGCAATACTTCTGGCGATAAGTCTGGAACTAGTCTATGAGAGTTCAAGACCTCGAATACGTCAGATTTTAACTCAACATCTTTCTCCAATCTCTTCTTCCAAGAATATAGTTGATAAGCACAAATACCACAAGCAGTGAAAACTTTCTTACACCCTTGTTCACTAGCCAAGCTCAAGTTTGAAGTGACTAGTGTTGCTGCACCATAAGGGCTTATCTCTCCTACCACACCAGTTCCACAACAAGCCCATCCATCTATCTCCTTGTACTCAATACCCAACTTGTTAAGCACAGATCTCGTTGCAACATCCATATCAACGCCTATACCTCTGGCACTGCATCCCGGGTAATAGCACAGCATTTCTCATGACCTAAATTCGGAGTTTAGCTCAAACCCTTTAGGGTTTCCGTTAACTGCTCATTAGGGTAAATTATTGAACATCAAAGAGCTGAGAGAATGGGTGAGTAGTGGCAAACCGATAATGCTCTACGATTCTAGAGATAGAGAGTCGGAAGTTGACTTAGTCTATTATGCTCCCTCGATCACGCCAAGTTCCATATATATATTGAGAACGTTGGCGGGTGGTCTCATATGCTTTGCTATGCCCCTTGAGATAGGGAGGAAACTGGGTCTTACATTTATGACCGAAATGTTAACGAAATACTATCCAAGTCTGGTCAAAAAACCAAACTACGGTGATTGGCCCGCATTCTCTTTATGGGTGAACCATATCTCCGTTAAGACAGGGATTAGCGATGAAGACCGAGCACTAACAATAAGGAAACTCGTAGAGGTCGCTGATGAAGGAGATGAAGAAAGGTTCAAGAAAGAGTTTATGGCACCGGGCCATGTGCCCATATTGCTAGCTAGAAAATTGAGTGAAAGGAGAGGACATACGGAACTTAGCGTTAGACTCATGCATGCGCTTACTCTAAAACCTTTTACTGTGTTTGCCGAGGTACTTGATTACGGAGTGTCAATGTCACTAGAAAAAGCAAGAGAAATCTCGAGGAGCTTGGGAATTCCCTTGCTTGAGGGTAGGGAAGTTATAAGTATCGTGGGGATGAAGAATGACTCCAATATTGAAATTAAATGAAAGCATTCGCCCCTACTGACCCACAGCCATTACCTCTTCCATTTCGTACTTTATCAATGTCGCGATCTCGTCCTTATGCGTTCTCTTTAAATGGAGATAAAACCCCCTGCGCGTAAAACTTCCTTTACCACATATCCCACAGTACAACAACCCCTTCTTTTCAGCTCTTACTTCGCTTGCTACCCTTCTCATGATTTCCCATTCTTTATCTCCAAACATTTCCTCGGCCTCTGGCTTTACCTTAATCCCACTTGCCATTCTGATTACAGTATCAACCATGAGCTTCAACTTCTCATCCATCTTACAAATCCCGATAAGCTTATAGACGGCAGAAATACTTAAAAAGGGTAAAGTATGGTCCTACCTCTCATCCTCCTATATAAGTCCCTCTTCTCTCATCTTTTCCCTAAATACCTTATTCCTCCTACTGAGTAAATCTATAGTTTCTTCTATACTACCTACTATCTCTTGTTTTATGAAGGTTCCAGTGCGTCCCTTTTCTCTTCTTCTGGTAAGTATTCTAACCCTTTCCCTTACCGTATCTGTACTTATTCCTAGTATCTTTGCCACGTAATCCTCCTTACCTATTATACTTTCTTCTATATGACCGACGTCTATGGGGAATATCAGCATCAAAGCTTTGTTAACTCCAAGAACTCTCTTGTTTCTCTTTAATCCCTCTAGGTCCAGCTCTCCTCCAAACGTATAGAACTCCCTTTCCCGAATGTTTAACTTCCCTAGAGGGAATGATACTACGACTTCCTCATTTTCGTCCAATGAAAGGTAGACTTTTGGCGTACTGCTGGGCGTGGCCATAATTATATAGCCATGATGATAACAATTTAGTAGTATTTCTACTTTATAAGGTTCAACATAATGAGGTATTACTATGTCCACATCACTATCTATTCTTACATCTCCTCTAGCAATCGAGCCGTGAACTATTGGCGATAAGTGAGCCAGCTTTTCCATAACTTTTATTGCTTTCTTACGTTTATCGCTTAATATTGTCCAGTGTTCCTTGCTATAAACTACTTTCATTATCTCCTAGCCTTTCTATTAACAACTTCTTCCTAGAATTTATGTATTCTAACCCTTTATGTAAATCAAGGGGGGCTGCTATCATTTCAACTTTTTTCTTAACATGAGTATAAGGCGCCTCTCTGAAAGATGGTTCTATTTCCTTATTACCCAGCCACACACCCTTTCCCTTATCTATCATTCCGATCTCTATAGTATTTGGAATATTGCATTGGGATGCGATAAAGACTATTGAATCAACACTAAAGCTTAAAGGATCTAAATTCTCCTCTTCCAAAGCTTTTAGGAGTTTCGGATGTATAGCCCTATATACATTATCATTAAGTATTACCCTTACATTCAGTTCCCTTGAAATTTCATACGCATCCAACAATATCCCCCCATTAGTCCAATCGAAAGCACCGACGACATCATCGATACTAAATGCATTCTTCACATCATTGACAAAATCAACGTTTATAGTCAGATCAATTAAATCATACCTCTTGTGTGTCAAAGCGAAAGCGGTGACTGAACCACCACCTTTACCTTGTGTTGCACATAAGAGATGCCCAGGCTTTGCATTAAACCTTGACCATCGTCGAACGTATCTTCCTATAGCAAATGAGCCCCCAGTCACTCTACTGCCTATAACCATGTCACCACCTATTCTAAGAGTGCTGCCACCAACCAATGGTGCTCCTGCATACTCTCCGGCGACGGAGGCTCCTGCTGTTACATCAAATACGTACGAAAGGTCCGTGTCATCAGCCACATGTATATCCACCAATGTAGCTATGGGCATTGCACCAGAGACCATAATATCTCTAATAGCGGCCCTAGTTGCATGAAATCCCATTAGGAGGGGGACTGAACTCAGTCTTGAATGAAAACCGTCGACCGCGACGACGATATCACCTATAGCCGATGCATCTTCCCCTTTTCTGTTACCTAAAAGAACTCTATGAACTATATAATCACCGATACCTCTGCTACCGAGCCCTGCTTCTCCAGCTCTTATACCTAGAAGCAATGGTTTATAAGGACCATTATAATCTTCTTCATTTTCAATATCTTTTAATGCACCTTCCGCTATTTGCAGCGCGGACTTATAGTCAATCCCTTTTCTAAAGCTAATAAAGAAGGCAGCTAATAGAACTATCTCAGATCGTCCAAAACCCTTTTTACGTAAATAGGACGCTAGGTCTTCCAAGTCTATCATACCAATACCACCTCTGTTGGAACACCGTGTTCAAAGCCTTTTAGCACATTTCTAGTCTTAACGACGTAAACAGGCCATATTTTCGATTCGATTACATCGATTGTAGAGACTTCTTCGTCGTGGTAATGGATCACCCCTATAACGCTGTCCTTCAGTGGTTGAACACACTTGAACTCTTTTGATATGGTAGATCTTACGAAAGCTAGTGATTCTACAATCCATATGTTGTTTAACCTATCACCAATAAGGAAGGCGCATTCGTATACTCCATCCAACACTCTAATCAATACGGAAGGTATCATTATCATTTCCTTACTGACCTCGCTATTTCTATAGCTCTTTCTGGTTCTCTCTCCAAGATCGTACCTATGACTATCCCATCGGCACCGTTTTCAATCATCTTTATGGCCACCTCTGGGCTCCTTATACCTCCGCCAACTACAATCAAAACATCGTCGCCGACTGCTTTTCTAACCATTGAAATAGACTCAAAAGGTATATGATTCTTGGCACCACTTCCCGCTTCCAAGTATATCACCTTAAAGCCCATATACCTAGCCGCTAACGAGTATGCAACCAATATTTCAGGCTTGTTGAAAGGTATAGGCTTTGCATCACCGACCCATCCTGCAGTTCCGCCTTCGCCAACTATTATGTAGGCGGTAGGTATAGCCTCAAGACCATATCTGCGAACCAGTATTGCTCCCTCTACTTGACTATCTATCAGATATCTCCGATTGGTAGAATTTAGTAAGCTCATGAAGAGAATGGCATCGGCAGAAGGGGCTACTTGACAAGGACTGCCGGGGAAAATTATTACCTTTTTGTTGTTTGTGTTATTTTTGATCAACTTCACGGTAGTCTCAGTTTCAAGCTGCGAGAAACCGGTGCTACCTCCCACTAAGAATGCTGTGCTCCAAGGCTCTATCTTGCGTATCACATCTTCATAGTAGTGCGGTTGTCCGATAACCTTATCGGGATCCAATAGGGGTAAGACTACCTTGCCTCGCTCGTTAAATAATATTTCTAGCGCGCGCATGTTATTTTCACTCCTCCTCGGGTACGGGCACTTCGCCGGAGTAAAACTTGTCTATAAAGAGTCCATATGCGTACGCTTTATCCATTATGTCGCTTTCAAGTTCCATCTCATAATAGAGTCCGCATGAAGCACATCTTATTACAGCCTTACGGGTCTTTTTCTCTTTATCTTTAATGATATCAATTAGCAGGGTATTAGCTCCACAGTTAGGACACTGAAATACACTAGGTATCTTCGGAACTCTTCTGATGATCTTCCTTCTCCTTCTTCTTCTCCCCATTTATTTCACCCTCACTCCTTGCAATGAGCAAGTTTAAAACTAAACTGCGGTTACTATAAATTAGTGATATCAATATATCTGTATACTCATCTAAGTCAACCGAAAACACGCGATCTGCAGGGGCAAACTTCTTCGAACATATGTGCTTGCATGGTTCGTACTTTCTCACTTTGACTAGAAAGCTCTTACACGTACACACATCATCATTAACCAAGTAGTCCCCTCTTTCTCCACGGTAGACGTAGAAGGAAGGTAAGCCCTTGCTTTCAATCTTCATTACCGGAATGGTTGTGGTTATGCTATCACACTTTGCTTTAAACCGGCGGGAAGGGGCTGTACATTTCATCTCGTTAACCTTCCCTCAGAACCGATCAACACTTCATTTACTAAGTTCGGGGGGAAGAGACCAGAAACAGCAACGCCCGGAAGCCTCTCCACTTCATCTATGCGATCAATTGAGGTCTTGCAGTCTAGGTCTATTATTACATTTCCGTTGTCGCTAATTACTGGACCTAGTTTACCCTTTGTTACCCTTACTCGCCAATTAATGCCCATATTATTCAGAGAGGTAACAACGGCACTTAATGCATAAGGTACTACCTCGATGGGTATAGGAACGTCTCTTGAGCAAGGTTTCTCGACAACTTTGCTATCATCAACTATATAAATTCTGTACTTGGATAGATATGCAAGGACTTTCTCTCTTAACATAGCTGCTCCCCCACCTTTTATGAGGGTCAAATCTTTGCTTACTTCATCAGCACCATCGACACTCACATCTACTCTATCAACACTCATTAAATCCAGAACTTTGAATCCGTACCTTTTCAATGTTAATAACGTGTCTATACTTGTGGGTACAGTAAGACCTTTGAAACCGAGCTTGCTTAGCTCTTTTATGAATATTTCGACAGTAGTTCCAGAGCCCACACCTAGTAGCTCAACATCCCTTCCGATTATTTCTTTCGCAGCTCTTCTTGCAACTGCTTGCTTACCTAGGTCCACTTTTACACCCTCCACCATCACCTACTACTAGGGGGTGTTAAGGCTTGACAACATGGTTGTTGAAGTGTGAAAGGTGCGGCCAAATGTGGGTCTTTTTAGCAAGTTATGATTTAGAGAGTATGAACAACAGAATCTATCACTACTGTAGAGTCTGTGGGAGGAACACATTCCATACTGTAGTGCGTCGAAACGACTAATCTATTTCAATGACCACGTCGGGTAGCTTTTCCTTAGGTATTCCCAACTCTTTAGCTATTATTTCTTTTAGCTTTTCTTCGAGGAGTTTTTCGTCCACCGTTTTCTTCCTCTTTTCGGGGTCTATGCTTAATATGCTTAGGCTTCTTACTATCTCTGGTATATACTTCATTAGTGTAACTATTTTCTCCATTCTCTCTTCCTCTTTTTTCTTCCTTATTATGTAACGTTTGAGTTTTCTGGCGGCCTCTTGAATAGCCAATCGTATTTCTCTCTCTATCTCCGGCGCATCAGTTATCGCATCCTTCGATGCCTCTTTGAAGGGAACTTTTGTGCTTGCTATGTGTACAAGGACTACTAAAGGTGCGGGGAAACTTACCTTATAGTTTTTCCAATCAATCTCGCTGACAACTTTCCACGAAACATCGCTTCTCTCATTATACAGAAGGGGGGTCTTGTTGGCATATCTCAGTAAGATAGGAGTATCCGAAGGCTGTATCTCTCCTCCATAAGCTAGACCGACCTCTACTATAAACGGATGACCCGCATAGGATGATGGTTTTCTAGTTACAGCTGTGACGAACTCAGGTTTCAGTAATGTCTTAAGACCTATCTTTATGAGTTTTTCCCCTATAGGGGATAATGCATCTGCGCTAGGTGCTCTGAACTTCTTATAGGCTTGCATAGCCTCTATTAGACGCTTTAGTTGTTCTTCATGAAGCTCCTTGGGACTTGTTGATGGCTCTATATCAGCCATCTTTAGCAACTCTGATGCTGTCTTAGGACCTATTGCTTGGAACTCTTCGCGTAACATTTGATATATAGTCTTCGCTGGAGTGTTTGCTATAATTCTCTTTAGGAGTTCCAAGTCTACACCTTTAGGATGGGGTTTTACTTCCTTTGGTGGAGGTGGCATTTCCTTCGCTCTTCTAGGATAGCGTATCATTCTTCCATCTGGTGTAATTACCGTTATGTCTGCGTAGGGTGCAATTATTGCAGTTCTCTTTATGTATTCTAAAGTTCTACTTTTACCTCTCTTCCAGTCCCCAAGCATCAAGACGCTGACCCTTGTACCATGCCAAGCCCCTACTTTGGTCCACGAACCTCTCATTCTGACGTTGGGCTCGTTTTTGTTTATATCTATCATCAGCTTGAACCTATAAACATGATCTTTATCGACTATCGGAGCTGTTATTACATCCATGGGTTCTCCTACTTGTTTTTGAGATACTATAAGTGCACCCTTAATTCCGAGACCATAAGCACCTCTCGTCTGTCTCTCTACATACTTGGAGCTAAAGAATACCCTACCAAAAGCATAGGGGGCCTTCTCGTAGGGAACACCTATACCATTATCATCAACTGTTATCTTGTAGATCTTTTTCTTAGCATCAACTTCTTGTATATGAATAAGAACCTTGGGAAGTATTCCTGCAATTTCAGCTGCATCAAGGGCGTTGTCTAGCATTTCTTTTACTGTCTGGAAGATTGCTCTTGCGGGATTACTATAGCCCATAAGCTCTGGATATCGTTCGAAGAACTCAGCTGCTCCTAGTGCCTTGAACTCCTCTCTTGGTTCTTTCTTTCCCTTCTTTCTCTCCACTGCCATGGTACTTGGGCCACAGTATATGTGAAAATACAATATATTAGTAATGCTATATACGTTAGGTTTACTTGACTAAGTCTATACCCATGCTCAAGGTTATGTATTCCTTAAATCTAGTGAGTGCTTCTTCATTCATTTTGTATCCGTATTGGACTTCTTGGAACTGTTTTCTAAAGGCAACTACATCCTTTTTAACTTTCTCTGGCTCCTCGCCATCCAAAACTCTCTTGATGAACTTTGCTATCTCCTTCATATCATCCTCTTTCATTCCGAATCGTGTCATCTCTTGGACTCCTAGCCTTATACCACTGGGATTTGCAATGGCATCTGGTGGATCCCAAGGCAATAAGTTCTTGTTTGTAATGATGTACGCATCCTCAAGTTTTTTGACAAGTTCGGCCGCTCCTCCACGGTCACTCACGTCTATGATCACTTGATGAGTTCTTGTGAAACCTAAATGCTCACCGAGCACCTTAATTCCTAAGGCATTAAGTTCCTCTGCCAGAGCCTTAGCGTTTCTCACTACTTGTCTGGCATATTCTTCACCAAATTCTATCATTTCTAATGCAGTTACTGCCAATGAAGGAAGCCTGTGTGCGTGGTGGTTACTAACAAATACTGGAAACACTATACGCGACACCTTTTTATATATCTCCTTCTCATTAGTAAGGATAACCCCTCCTTGGGGTCCGGGAAACGTCTTGTGCGTAGAAGCAGTCATTACATCCGCGCCTTCATCAAGTGGGTTCGAGAGAGCTTTGCCCGCTATTAGACCCAAGACGTGTGCTGCATCATATACGACTTTGCTGCCAATAGCATGTACAGCTTCGGCTATTTCTTTCACTGGATGAGGGAAAGGATACATACTACCTCCTAGAACTACGAATGCTGGTTTCACTTCCTCTATCATTTTTATTGCTTTATCTATGTCGATATTCAAGTTTTCCTTATCATATGGCATCTCTATCTGCTCTATTCCCAAAGCTCCTAGTATTCCAAACTTAGTGTGACTTACATGTGAGCCCGCTTGAACTGGAGGGATGAGTGCCTTCTTACCACAACCGCCTAGTGCATAGAAGACTGTGCCATTGGCAGTAGTACCGCTGATCGGCCTAACTTCAGCATAGTCAACGTTAAATAGCTTCTTCATTAGTTCTGTCGCGAGTACTTCAATTTCATCGATATACTTGGTGCCTTGGTAATATCTCTTATAGGGCTTGCCTTCTGCATATCTATGCATCATATCATTTAAGTAGAGACTCTCAGCCAAAGGACTCATTATGTTTTCGCTTGCTATCAAGTTTATTGTGCTATGTCTCCATTCGTCGTGTTTTCTAACGATGTCTATGATTTTTGAGACCATTTCATTCAAACGCGTTCCCCTTTGATTCATACTAAATATTTTAATAAAGCTCTTCACGCGGTTATCTTATTTATCTTTAACCAGTAGTCCCTCATCATCATTCCATCTTCTTCAAGATTTGGTGACTCACTTATCACTACACCTTTAACATTAAATTCTTTTAACACTTCCAGTATCTCGCGCCAACGCAGATCAGATTCGTTAAGGTTCAAATGAGTGCCTCTTTTATCTAACTTAATACCAGATATATGAATATGCATGTTATCTAAAGCAAAACGACCGAGTTCATTTTCTATTTTTTCTAGGATATATCTAAAGTGTTCTTTACTGTTCCATCCCTCACGGTATCTTAGATGCGCGAAGTCAATACAAGGTAAAACCATATCCAGCTCTTGTGAGAGTCTTATGACTTCATCTAAATTGCCAAACCTCGACTTCAGCTCCATTGTTTCAGGCCTTATCCAAACGTCTATACCTTCTTGCTTAAGTATCTCTATAACTCTCGAAAGAGCTTGCTTAACCTTCTCGTATACTAGGGAAGGAGATCTTTTCATATACCATCCCGGATGGAAGACCACACTCCATCCGCCTGCCAAGTGTAGAACTCTAGCGCTTTCGACAATATAACGTATACTCTTCTCTATTTTTGCCTCCTCTTTAGCAGCCAAGTTTATGTAATAAGGTGCGTGTGCAGTTAACCATATATCCAATTCCTCTGCTACTCTTCTAACTATCTGAGCTTTTTCCGGTTTCAACCATATACCCCTAACAAACTCGAGTTCCATAGCATCAAGACCCAGTTCTTTGACGATCTTTAATGCTTGTATTATGTCCTTTCCTTTAGCCCTATGGGGTACACCCGCCGGTCCAAACCTTAACCTATCAGCCGGTTTCGGCACTTGCAAACCCCATCACATCATGAAATCACTTCGTTATTTTCATTGGTAGTTACACGATCAAACGTGGGCGGTAAGGAAACCCTTTAAAGTATTCTTATTCGGAGGCGAGGAGGGGTTAACGAAGCATGAGCGAAGTTAAAGAAGTAATCATAGTATCGTATAGAAGAGGTTCCAATGATCAAAATACTCATCAAGTTTACGTAAGGTTCGATAACTACAAGGATGTGTGCAAACATATAGGTGCAAAGCTAATATACGAAGATGAACATGGCAACACATATCGCGGAAAAATATTGAGGCCTCATGGAAAGAAAGGCTTGGCCATAGCAATTTTCAAACCGAACTTACCAGGTCAAGCCATGGGAAAAACAGCGAAAGTTGAGCGATGAAGAATCAGGACCTCCACCGAGGTGCGATGAGGACACTCGGCGCACAGAGCGTCTCTCATTACAGTACATGTATAAATCGCGTACAATCAGTAGGCACATAACCCTCTAACTTAACTTCCTTACCTAATCCACACACGCTCTTAATCCCCCTCGCTACCTCAATCATGTACTTTAGCAATTCGTCTAAGCTCTCGTATTTTGGAACACTTAGTGCCAACAAGATTACATCTTCATCTTCTTCAGCCGCTAAGATAGACGGTAATATCCTTTCTAAAACATCCTTGTCCAATTTACAATCGCTTTTCTTTATCATGACCCTAATAACCACCGGTATAACATTCTCATCGATATTATTGTAATAGAAACGTAGCCCAACATAGGGGTTATCTGAGAACACTAAATCGAAGCAGTTAGTGCCATATGTCACCGACTCCTCCAAAATGGCCAGACTCTCGGGACTTCCAATATTATACTTGCTAAGAGTATTGAGCCACTCTTTAATACTGATAAGTTTCTTCATAGGGCCCATGCCACATATATGCTATCTTTAAGGGGAATAAATAGGGTGAAAGTTGTGCGCAGTTTAACTGTGAGAGATGTTATGAAAAAGCCTGTAATAGTAATAGGCACAAACAATACAATACGTGAAGCTGCGAAGAAAATGACTGAAAAAGGTGTAGGTAGCTTAGTTGTCATTGATAATAACGAAGAAGTAGTTGGTATAGTCACAGAAAGAGATTTAGCTAGGGCGATAGCAGAAGGAGTAGACTTGGAGTCTCCAATAACCGAGATAATGAGTGACGAAGTCTACACAGTAGCTCCAGAAACTAGCGTACTCAAAGCAATAGAGATGATGAGATTGCACAATATTAGACACTTACCCGTAGTTGAAGATGACAAACTAATTGGTATGGTGTCCTTGAGGGATCTAGCTTATGCAGCCGTCGCAGAGATGATAATAAGGAGAATATTGGAAGTCCTAAAGGAAGAGTTGGAAGAGATATAACAAGGCAAAGAATGATAACCAAAGCAAAGTTAACGTTATCACACTCTGTGTAACTAGTGCCACGTCATAACCATATACGTAAGCAAGTGCTATATTCATAAATGCTGGAGGCATTGTGGACTCCACTAAAATAGACTTCAGTATTTTTTCACTACTACTTAAAAAGAATACGAGAGGGAGAGTGAGTATTGGTAAGAGCACGTGCTTGAAGAAACCTATTTTGAAAACTTCCCTATCCAATCTCATGTACTTCCTTTCGAAACTCATGCCCAATATCAACAGTCCCAACTTGGATAGTTGAGCTGCTACTCCCTTAGTCCATTCCGCACTGATAAACATACTTTTATATGGCGCTAGTATTATTCCCGAAATAAACGCTAATGTAAATGGTTGGAACTTCAGTGATCCTTTCTTACATGCATGCAAATCTGCCAAAGTATAATGGATAAAGGTAGTTACCATAGCATAGACAACTGCTGCATCAACGTTTCCGCTAAGCGCTATGACTACTGGTATCCCTAGAAAGATTGTGTTTCCAAATGCGGAGGTTATACCCACAGCACCCTTCTTATCACATCCTTTGGCTGTAGATCTAGCTAAATAAAAAACAACTAATTCGGGGACGGTTGCTACTACTGAGATCCATAATCTCCTAATACCCAGACCCGCCCAGAAACCCAATATCGGTGCCACAACATAGACAAGGAACTTAGAAAGATATGGTGCAAGTCTTCGAAGACGAGTTAGGCCCAGAGGAAAACCCATCAATAGTAGTGCAATAGAAATTATGTCCATTTATCGTCACCTTTTCTTCAGACGTGACAACAAGGTTGGAATAGCCTTTTTCCATATATTGCATTCATGGCGATGAATACAATTGTTGCAAGGGCGTGCATCCGGGTTGAATACTATCTCTTCAATATATCCCTTGCACTTAAATTCGCTTACTATTTTTCTCAAAAAATCTTTATCAGCCTCAATTCTTTCTATCTTAATCCCGTTTGGGGCTAAGACGACAATGTATACTGGTACTCCGAGGGCTGCAGAGTAGATCTTGGTTTGATATAAACTTCTAGCACCTATCTCCCCTGTACTTCTGTATTTTAGTTCTATTGCGAATCGTGTGTTTCCACAATCCACAAAAAGGTCTACATGACCTTTGAGTCTGGTCTTGTGAGGTGGACATTCTATCTCAACTTCTGTATCAATTTCTTTTTCGCTTGTCACTATGCAGTCATGGATGTTCTTATTATTAAGAACATGCTCGAATGCTATATGAACGAGTTGGCCTAACAACCATGATATTGCATTGTTTTTTCCCTTTTTTAGATTTTGAATTAATAATTCCATATTCTCCTCATATACTTCTGCCTCTTCGAACTTTGCACAACCTCTGCTCAACTTCGAAACATGAACTGCTCCATCATCAAGACTTTGGATTCTATCTTCCTTTGCGCGTTCTATAATCGGCTCTAGTATTAGTCGCAAGATTTGTTCTTCATCCAAATCAGCCCCCGACATCTTTGTGACATACATTACAATTAAATCCTTGCTTCTACATTAGTCTTTAGTAGGATATAGTGATGTGTAAAGGTCCTACAAACATTTATTAACAATACACAATAGCCTCAGTGGGCTGATGCCTTGGAATTGCGTTAACTCTTGGGGGAAGAATACCCAAGAATAATATAAACGAGGCCCAAAAGGTCAAGAAAGAAAGAGGAGGTGATAAGACATGTTAGTATCGGACGCACTTCTCGAAGCCCTTGAAAGAGAAGGTCTCAAAGTTGCCTTCGGCATTCCAGGAAGCGCGAACCTAGGGCTATATGAGAAGATACCAGATCATAACGTTAACGTAATATTAATGAGGCATGAACAAGGCGCTGCCCATGCTGCCGACGCATACGGTAGAGTAAAGAGAAAGGTTCCAGGTGTGGCTTTTGCCACATCAGGTCCCGGTGCCACAAACTTGGTGACCGGACTGGCAACGGCCTATATGGACAGCGCTCCAATGATTGCCATCACAGGCCAAGTACCCACTGCCATAATGGGTAGAGACGCATTTCAGGAGACTGATGTTGTAGGCGTCACAATGCCTATCACTAAGCATTCACTTCTTGTAAGGAAACCTGAGCACGTAACATGGGCTGTGAGAGCAGCAAAGGTTATATCTGTGACCAATCGTCCCGGCCCAGTCCTAGTAGACATACCAAGGGACTTCTGGAGAAAGGATATAGACTTCTATTGGCCCTCTGACGAGGAACTCCTTAAAGAATGGATACCCGGGTACAACCCTACTCCACCGAAACCCAACCCTAGCCTAATAATGAAGGCCGCAAAACTGCTAGTAGAGGCTGAGAATCCAGTAATACTTGTAGGTGGAGGCGTATGGTGGTCATATGCAACAGACGAAGTACTCAAGCTAGCTGAGATCTTAATGGCTCCAATTGTTACAACGCTAATGGGTAAGAACGCCGTTCCTGCTGATCATCCTCTAGTACTAGGAAATGCTGGTATGCATGGAAGACCCGAAGCAAACTATGCACTCTACAATGCTGATGTGGTTCTTGCAATAGGAACTAGGTTCTCGGATAGAACAGTCGGTAACTTCGAAGAGTTTAGAAAAGGTAAAAAGATAATACATATAGACATAGACAAGAGTGAAATAGGTAAGAACATAGATCCGGACGTAGGCATAGTAGCAGATGCCAGAGAAGCCGTCAAAGTACTTAGAGAATACATAGTTAATGCTCTTAAGTTCAAGAGAGATGAAGAAGTACCAATAATAAAGAAAGCTAAAGAGTTCGGAGAGTACGCATGGGAAATATTACTCAAAGAAAGAGGAAGAGGTATGAAGCCATGGAAAGTACTAAAGATCGTGAGGGAAGAGTTACCAGCTGATGCAATAGTAACAACTGGAGTAGGAGGACATCAAATGTGGGCTGCACTTCATTACCCAGTACTGAAACCGGGTACCTACCTTACCAGTGGAGGTTTAGGTACGATGGGCTACGGTTTCCCAGCGGCCATAGGTGCCAAGGCTGCTGCACCAGACAAACCAGTCCTAGATATAGATGGTGATGGCAGCTTCCTAATGACTTCCCAGAACTTAGCCACAGTAAAACAATACGGACTCAATGTCGGTGTGCTCATATTCGATAATGGATCACTACAACTGATAAGACAGTGGCAAGACCTCTTCTTTGGTCACAGAAGGGTTGGTGAAAATCTAGCCTATTTACCAGATTTCGTGAAACTGGCCAACAGTTTCGGCATAGAGGGTGTAAGGCCAGAAAACTATGACGAAATGAGGAAAGCAATAAGGAGAGTAGCTCAGGGTGAAGCACTAGTTATAGATTATATCGTAGACCCCGATATCATGGTACTGCCAATGGTTGCTCCCGGTAAGGTAATATCTCCCGAGAATCTAATCTTAACCCCCGAACAAGCCGCTGGTATAACGGTGTGAGGTGGTAGAAATGAGCGACATCGAGACTTACGTTATTAAATTCTCTATATATGCAGCAATAGACGGAGGACTAGATGGTCTAGCCAGAGCTATCCACGTGGTGAGAAAAGCACCCATTCAATTCCACGATATGGCAGTAATTGATGCTGGCAAGACTAAGGAAGTAAGTTTAAGGATAAGCGGAAAGAAGAAGGACATCGAGTGGCTCGCTAAGAAGCTAGAGAAGGTAGTAGAAGTGCTAGAAGTGAAAGTACAGAAGATGCCAAGTGAAGTAGCTATAATAGCTGCCCATACGTAACAACTCTTTAGTCATACGAAGTACCCCTCTACGTGGGGAAGGGTTATGAGCGAAGAATGTGTTTTCTGTAAGATCATCAAGAAAGAACTACCTGCTCGTGTTGTATATGAGGACGATAATGTAATAGCATTCTTGGATATAAACCCGGTATCGAAGGGCCACACTTTAGTGGTTCCTAAAAAGCATTATAGAAACATGGTAGATGCACCGGATGAAGTCGTTGCAAAAGTACATATAGTGGCTAAGAAGATAGGCATAGCAGCTATGGAAGTCCTCGGTGCTAAGGGCTTTAATGTTATTTCAAATAATGAGAAAGTTGCTGGTCAGGAAGTATTCCACTTCCACGTCCATGTGATACCAAGATATACTGGCGATGAGTTGCACTACGACGTTAAAGGCTATAAGTATACCGAGGGAGAAGCTGATGAGGTAGCAAAGAAGCTAAATGAAGCACTGAAGTAAGGTATTTACCCTTGCCGCCTCACTGAGGCGGGGTAAGGAATAGTGGACATTCCTAGCAAGTGGTATAACATACTCCCGGATCTCCCTAAGCCGTTATCACCACCGAGAGACCCTAGGGGGGCAGAAGAGGAATTTTCAAGAATAGAACTCCTATTGAGAGTACTACCTAAGAAACTGATATGGCAAGAAAATACTGTCGAAAGATGGGTACCAATCCCCGAAGACATCTTAGACGTCTATAAAGAAATTGGAAGGCCAACACCATTACTAAGAGCTAGAAGGTTGGAAAAGTTACTAGATACACCAGCGAGAATATACTTCAAATACGAAGGTGCAACACCTACGGGTAGCCACAAAATAAATACTGCAGTCCCCCAAGCATATTATGCCAAAGAGGAAGGTGTTGAAGGCCTAACCACAGAGACTGGAGCTGGTCAATGGGGTACTGCACTTTCACTGGCTGGTGCGATGTATGATATGCCCGTTAAGGTCTTCATGGTACGTAGCAGCTACGAGCAGAAACCTTATAGGAAGGTCATAATGAAGCTTTATGGCGCAGATGTAACACCGTCTCCAAGTGAAGAGACTGAATTCGGGAGGAAGATATTAAGGGAAAACCCAAACCATCCCGGAAGCTTAGGTATAGCCATGAGTGAGGCAATTGAGTATGCACTCAAAAGAAACTGGAGGTACGGAGTAGGCTCTGTCATGAACTTCGTAATACTTCATCAAAGCATAATAGGACTCGAAGCTATGAAACAGATGGAAGAATTAGGCGAAGAACCGGATGTACTAGTAGCTTGTATAGGTGGGGGTTCCAACTTCGGCGGCTTAGTATTCCCATTCCTAGGTCAAGAACTCCAAAAGACGAAAGATCCCAAAAAGAAGAAAAGAAGGTATATAGGTGTTACTCCCTCAGAAGTACCCAAGTTCAGCAAAGGTAAATATGAATATGACTTCGCTGATGCTGCGGGATTATTACCGCAACTAAAAATGCATACATTGGGCCATGCATTCACCCCGCCTCCAATATATGCCGGTGGACTAAGATATCACGGCGTAGCTCCTACTATATCACTGCTCTATGAAGAGGGTTGGATAGAAATCAAAGAATATGAACAAAGGGAATGCTTCGAGGTCGGAAGGCTATTCGCAAGAGCAGAAGGAATAGTTCCAGCACCAGAGACTAACCACGCAATAAAGGCTGTTATAGATCTCGCATTGGACGCTAAGAAGAAGAATGAAGAACTGGTAATATTGTTCAATTTCAGCGGCCATGGTCTGCTGGACTTAGGTAATTACCAAAGTGTGCTCAACCTCTAGGTGTGTTTGATGAGGGTCCCGTGCCCTTTTTGTGGGGTAGGGTGTAAGCTCGATGTAAAAAGTGAAAAACCAATTGGGCTAGCTTGCCCAAAAGGTTATGAAGCGTTCAATTACTATCGAAAGAATAGAATAGAAAGACCCTTAATCCGAGAAGGGGATGAATACTTCGAAATAAAGATTGAAGAAGCAGCTGAGATAGTATTCAAATGGATTGCTGAAAGTAGGTCAAAATATTTCATCGGATCGGCCGAAGATGTAAATGAAGTTGCATGGACACTTCAGAAAATAGCGAGATTCTTAGGCTATAATGATGTAGATCATTGTGGAAGGGTTTGCCACGCACCTACAGTTGAAGCGTATAAGAGGATTTTTGGCGTCTCCACAACTCCATACAGACTTGGTGATGAAGTAGAAGACCTACTTATAGTGGGTTCCGACGTTTCCGTCACTTACCCGGTTCATTGGATACTCTTGAAAAAGAGCGCTAAGAGAGTAGTCGTGGTTGACGCTTGGGAAAGCTTCACTATGTCTCAAGCGGACATAAAGCTCATGATACCTCCAGGTCCAGGATTCTATGCATTTTCAGAAGTTATTTACTCATATGAATTTAATAAGGACATACCAAAATGGGTTAAAGATTGGGTTAATATTGATGAAGTCCTTGAATTATGGAAGTCATTGGATAAACCAACACTTGTTCATGGGATGGGTATTACGCATTCCGGTTATGGCTACACAACGATAACAAGGCTAATCCAAGCCGTTATGAAAAAAGGCGGCACAGTCGCAACCCTTAGAGGAAAAGTAAATGTTCAAGGAGCTGGAGATATGGGGCTAGTACCATATCCACCAGCGCCGTTTGAGAAACTAGAGAAGACGTGGGGATTTGGTATAAACCCCAAACCCGGTACCGACATGATACAAGCTTTTCAAGTCCCACGAGAGGTGTATTACATCCAGTGTCAAAACGTCGTCGCATCATTACCGAATTCTTTCGAAGTGGCACTCGCTCTAGAAAAAGCTAAAGTAATTCAAGTAACTCCTAAGCTAACCGAGACTAGTATATTTGCAGACTTGATAATTCCATCTAC
>JALWJF010000027.1 GCA_027081755.1 Desulfurococcales archaeon
GCTATTGAGTACCTAGACCCAATTAAAGTGAAAAGAGTTAGCATGGGTGTTCAGAGCCTTACAGAGGAAGGACTGAAAGCTTTAGGAAGGGCCAGTACGCTGGAGAACACGTTAACTGCGATAGATATCATATCCTCAAAGAACTTCGACACCTTTAATATAGATCTCGTGTGGGGGACACGACTTCTAATGAAAAACATAGACATGGCATTCGAATGCGGGGCTAACCAAATAACGTTCTATCCATTAATGCCATTCCCACAGAGCGGAATTAGAGGAGAAATAGTGGGATTCGAAATGTATGAGGAAATCGTGAAGAAGGCCTTTGAGAAAGGCTTCATAAGAACTAACGCCTGGACGTTCAGCAAAGAAACTAGTATTGTGGATGAGTACATAGCAAATAACATAAACTTCTTGGGTCTAGGAGTTAGCTCCTTCAGCTTGCTAGGAAACGTAACTCACATAAATACCTTCGATGTCTCCAAGTACTTGTCCTCGGGCTGGTTCCCGGCAGAACACTCATTGCCTATGGACTTGAAAGAATTAAGGGAATTTTACATGGCCTACAAGCTTCACAACGATCCGCCTAAACGACTAGGAGAAGCTGGTTGGTACCTAGGAGTGGTAACTCTGAGGGAGATGTACACAGTACTGGGCAACTTTAGGATGAAGCATGTGATGAGGTTCAGGTCCTCTCCCAAGGAAACTCGACCCACTCGTCGCTCTCCTCCATCCAAAACTCTGGTCTTTCCTCACAGCTAGGCTTTATGAAAAGGGTTGCTACGAGGACTTCGGAAGGATTATACTGTTTTAGAAGGTCTTTGGCTGCCTTAAGGGTATCACCCGTATCGCATATATCATCAACCAACAGAACCCTCTTTCCATTAATGTTGCCAACCAAAGGTAAGGTCAATACTGGTTTCCCTACCTTTTTCGTCTTTACGTATGACTTATACCTAATTACATATATTTCTAGACCAAGCCTCTCTGCTATCATGTGGGCTGGGAAGTAGCCTCCCCTCAGTATACCAATGATTACGTCTACCTTTCCTTTCACCTTTTCCGCTAGCTCATAGCTCATTTTTTCAAATTCTTCCCAACTCACCTTCCTCAACATCTCACCTCATTAGCGGTGAGCGGAACCGACTATAGGGGATAGTTTTGACGTATCTAATATACTATGAGGATCCTTATGTGAGGAAGTTTAAAGCCAAAGTAGTAAAGGTTATACCAGAGAAAAACGCGATAGTTCTGGATAGAACGGCTTTCTACCCAGAATCCGGAGGTCAGCCAGCTGATAGAGGAGTTATAAGATGGCAAGGAGGAGTAGCGAAAGTAAAAGACGTTCAATTCGAAGGAGATGAAGTGTTACATTTCGTGGAAGGTGATCTGCCTCAAGAAGGAATCGAAGTTGAAGGAGAAATCGATTGGGATAGAAGGTATAAGTTGATGAGATCCCATACCCTTGCTCACCTCTTAATGGCGGCCGTCAGAGAGAAATTCAAGGAAAAAGTTCCCGTCGTGGGTTCTGGTTTAGGTCTGGACGAGAGTAGGATGGACTTTAAGGCAAAGATAAAGAGGGAAGACTTGAAAGAGATTGAGGATATTATTAGGAAATGGGTAAATGAGAAGAGAGAGATTAGAATACACCTATTCGAAAGTCCAGAAGAAGCAAATAAGCTTTTGGAAAGCTACGGTTACCAAGGAGGCAACTTAACAGAAGAGCATCTGAAAAAGAAGCCGATAAGGATAATCGAGATCGTTGGAGTGAATGCTGACCCTTGTGGAGGAACTCATTTGAGAAACACATCGGAGATCGGTGACTTCGAACTAGTAAAGAGGGAAAGTAAGGGGAAAGGCATAACCAGAATAAGGTTCAGAGTAAGGTAAGAGCAATCTAATTAATAGGCAATGTACTAATTAGTTCCAGTTGATACTTCTCTAATTGGGTTTTTCCATTGAAGCTACTCGACCTAGACTTCGTCCTCACCAGCGACAGAAGTATGATAACAGATCATCATAGGAAAGAATTCGTTGGGTTTATGACGACCTCGCCACCCATAGTACTTCCGTCCTTCATGTGGAGGTGGATAGCCGCTCCTAAGCCTAAAATAGACAAGTATGGTAGACCGCTCATAGCACCCTATGGCATGAGGAAAGTTGAAGCGGCC
Source organism: Desulfurococcales archaeon (assembly GCA_027081755.1). Lineage (GTDB taxonomy): Archaea > Thermoproteota > Thermoprotei_A > Sulfolobales > Ignicoccaceae > Ignicoccus. Next base: position 2,172 of record JALWJF010000027.1, read on the forward strand.
TTGGTTAAAGCAGGATTTAAGGCCGCTGTCATAGACCCTTCGAAGCTTAAGCCCTACCTAAAAAGAGTTAAGGCAGTAATGATCGGCCACCACGATTACTTTGGAGTGAATCCTCCTAGTGTCCAATGGTGGATGTTATTTGGGAAGGAGCCTCTAAATAGAGTGGAGCTGTTCAAATTAATGAATCTATTGAAATACGCTAAGGAGCACATAAATAAAGACTTGATAATCGTCGCTGGAGGACCCGCTGCTTGGCAATGGATTAGATTTCCGAAACTTAGAGAACACTTCAAAGTTGACGTCGTTTTGGAGGGAGAGGCTGAAGAAGCAGTTGTTGAGCTAGCGAGAAAGATCTTGAACGGGGAAGAACTACCCAAACATATAGAGGTTAAACCAAAAGATGCTCCAGAAAACATTCCTACTATAATCAGACCAAGTGTCAACGGGTTAGTAGAAATTAGTAGAGGTTGTCCGAGAGGATGCAAATTCTGCCCAGTGACGTTAAGGAGGTTCCGCCACTTCCCATTAAACATGATAAAGGAAGAAATATTAGTAAATAAGAAATTCGGTATAGATCAAGTTATCCTTCATGCAGAGGACGTATTGCTTTATGGGGCACACAGCATAATCCCTAACCCCGACGCTGTCCTAAAGCTTAACAAAATGGCACTAGAAACTGTGAAAGATGTCGGTTGGAGCCACGCCGCTTTGGCAACCGTTGTAGTTGCCGAAAAGAAGTTCAAACTAATGACAAAGCTCGCTGAACTCTTCAACGAGTATGGACACGATTACTTCGGCTTCCAAACCGGAATAGAGACTGGGTCCCCGCGTTTGGCATCCATAATCATGAGAGCGAAGGCTGCTCCCTATCCTCCAGACAAATGGCCTGAAGTCGTAGAAGAGGCGTTTGGAATATTGCACGACTTGAGGATAGTACCAGCCTCGACGCTGATAGTTGGTGTGCCTGGCGAGAAGGATGAAGACGTCGTGAAGACTATAGAACTGGTAGAGAGATTGAAGCCCTACAGGTCGTTAATAATTCCACTCCTCTTCGTCCCTATGGGTCTACTCTCTAACAAGGATTGGTTCAAGAGCTACGAAATGAAGGAAGTTCACGCTGAACTGTTCAGCATCTGCTTAAAGCACACACTTAAGTGGGCCCCAGAGATAGCAAAATGGTATGTCAAGGACTCTAAGAACCCATTCTTCAAACTAGGTGTATTAGCATTCATAAAGCTTGCTCAAAAGGCCTCAGAGAAGATAGATGCAGAGGTTATACTGAACAGCGTGAAGAAGGCGAAGGAACAGAAAAAGGAAGGAATATACAAGGAAGAGATGTTCGAAGCGGCACCAGCGTGAGGTTCTGTGGCGCCGCGGCCGGGATTTGAACCCGGGTCACGGGCTCGACAGGCCCGCATACTAGGCCAGGCTATACTACCGCGGCACTCCCATTCCCGGGATCCCTAATCCCGTTTTTAAGTCTATCGCTATGTCTAAAAAGAGTACAAAAGGAGGAACTAAGGGAAAACCGATGAAGATCGGTCCCTTGGAAATAGAGGAATTCGAAGTATTACCGCTACTCATAACCATATTCGGTTTGATCATGATGTTCTATGGAATAGCCTCTGCATTATCGAAAGCTCTTGCCAACGTAACGATTGCGGGGTGAAAGGTTGAGAATTACTAGGGACAAATATGCAAAGGAACATGGAGCTTACTTATTTTTCGGAATAGTCGAAGACGTAGAAGTTAAGGAAAGAGACGAAGAGGTTGAAGAACTTATGAGAAGCGTTGAAGAGGCGTTTAGAGAAAAGTATACATTGGAAAAGCTCAGAGAAGATCCCAAGGTCAAGGCATTTAGAAAATTCATGTGGAGCTTAGGCATAGATCCAACAAAGATAAGACCTTCATCGGAAGCCTTGGCTAGAAGGGCTTTGAGAGGTCCTCTGCCCAGAATAAACTCACTAACTGACTTAGGGAACGCGATAAGTCTAAAGTACTTAGTTCCTATAGGGATATACGACTTGGATCATGTGAAAGGAGATGAACTTGCCTTAAGGAAAGCAAAAGAAGGAGAGATCTTCCAACCTATAGGCAGAAATGACATGACCCTAAAGGGAAACGAAATAGTGCTGAGCGACGAAGAAGGGCCCATGCATATCTTCCCATATAGAGACTCTAGGAGGACCATGATTAGACTAGGGACTAGAAGGGCCTTAGTAGTAGGAGCCGGCGTAACAGGGGTTGATGAAATAGATGTAAGAGCAGCCGTGGAAGAAATACTAAACTTCTTGGAGAAGAGGGGAGCGAGGGTTGGGAGCGTTGCTAAGTCCCAGTGAAGCCAGAAAGGCTTCCGTAAAGGCAGCAGAAAAAGCGATAAAGTATTTGAGATCAAAATTCCTAGAGGAGGAAGAAACAGTCATAGTAAATAAGCACGATAGAGATGTATCAAGAAAAATTGACTTAGATGTTGAGGAAATTATCATAAACACGCTAAGAGAAGAAGGTTTTAGGGGTGCTATAGTAACCGAGGAGAGAGGCGTCATAGGGGAAGGGCCACCCTACGCCATCGTTGATCCCTTAGACGGTAGCTTAAACTTCTCAATAGGCTCTCCTTACTTCGCCGTTAGTATAGCGGTATCTGAAGGAAGGACCTTTAGAGATATATTGGCTGGAGCTCTTTGTCCAAGCTTCGGTCATCCATGTTATTCTTCGGAACCGGGTAGAGTCTTTGCTGGAAGCGTTGAACTCAAGCCCTTACCATCGGAACCCGTCTTCATCTACTACGGAGATCCAGAAGAGGGACAACTAGAATTCTTTAGGAAAGCTTATGGAACACTAGGTCGCGTAAAGATCAGAACCCCCGGAGCAATAGCTCTGGACTTGCTAAACCTAGCGAGAGGTAAAGTACTAGCTGTAGCTGACGTTAGGAACAAACTGAGAAACGTCGATATAGCTTCAGCTTACCTAATGATAAGAGAGCTGGGTTTACCAATAATTGAGAAAGTTCATTCCTTTCCAGCAGATAGGGTTAGTGTTGTAGGCGATATCCTCTTCGCCAGGGATGAAAGGACTCTGGAGAAGCTCTTAGAGGTCTACTCCAAAACACTTGCAGGGAAGAGGGGTTGGCCAGAGTAAAAGAGGGACTAGTGCTACTAGCAATACTGCTGTCGCTGGCGTTACTATATAAGCTGGGATCACCCAAGACCTCACCAATAGCTAAGATGTACCCGAAAGGGACCCAGTCAGCAAAGGTCTTAAAAATTGTTGGCAAGGGCATGGGCGGCTCTGTTCTCTTAGTTGTATCAAAAGTCCCCTACTTCAAACTCTCTCCAAGTTTTGGGACAGAGATAAATGAAACGCTTAAGAGATACGGTGCATCCTCTAAACTGGACTATTTCACACTTAGGAAAATGATATTTAACAAACTCAACAATAGCATTTCAAGCTATGTTATATCAAATTACAAGTACATTTCATACCTGAAGGGCTTCGTACAACAGCTGGACGCGATAGACATCTACGTTTACGAAAATACCTACAATGCATGGAATCTATATAAGAGATTATTAAACTTCACGAATTTCTACTCCTCTCTACTAAATAAGTACTACAAGGCCTCTATAAGGGCCAATAAAGTCGAACAAAACATAATTACCAATGTATCTAACTTAGAGCTAACAATACCGCAGAAGATCATACAAGTTAATGCTACATTAGGACTGGTAAAAAACATTATAAAAGTGTTTAAGGAGTTTAGACAATATTATAAGAAAAGTTATAAAGATATGATAATTTTACTAAACAAGATATGCAAAGGTAAGCTGAGAGTTAGGGAGGCTGTAGAAAATCTTAGCAGCGGGAAAGGTATGGAAGGTGCCATAAGGCAGCTCATGGCTTCAGCCTTTATGACCGCTTGGCTCAGTTGGCCCTCGAAGCCTTGTGGTACCGCTAAA
>JALWJF010000028.1 GCA_027081755.1 Desulfurococcales archaeon
TCCCTTGTACTACATATCCCTTTTCGGTTTGGCTTCTCTAGCAATGACTTATTTCTCGACAGAAGAACCATTGAGTGTACTCACTTTAGGTCATGAACTCTTCGAGAGCATTGAAAATTATCTTAGGGAGGGTAGATATTTTAAAACATTCACAGACGGCTCCATAAGAGTGGATAAAAATAACATAAACGTCTGTTTCAGAGGCGAATGTGTGAATTTGAGGATACCAAAGACATACTAGGACTACTAGGAAGTTAGCCGAAAAGAGCACACTAATTACCTACGTGTTGCATACCATAGAGGGTGAACTTTTATGATAAGGGTAGCGATGTTCGGTCAAGGACTAGTAGCAGCGCATTATGTGGCTGGCCTCTATAGGCTGAAGAGAGGTGAAATGGAGCCCTATGGAGTACCTCTGGCTAAGTATAAGCTACCTTACACTTGGGAGCATCAAGAGGTAGTGCTCAGCTATGATGTAGACCAAAGAAAAATTGGCAAAAGTCTTAAGGAAGTAGTAAAAAGTGCTTTAGAGGGCGTAGTTACCGTTCCAGAAGACGTCCCTGACATTCCCATCAGAGAGGGAGTGCTTGCCAACTCAGCCCAAGGTTTAGATAAGATGTTCCCTGTTAGAGGTAGGGACCAAGAAAAAGGACTAAAGGATGCTATTGAAGAGATAGCGAATGAGCTGAGTGAAGTCAACGTAGACGTAGTGCTCAATCTGATCTCAACGGAACCAGCGAATTCCTTCGAAGACGTTGACCTATTGAAAAAGGCCATAGATAATGGAAAGGTAAGCGCAGCCCAAGCTTATGCTTACGCAACATACTTAGCTTCTAAGAAAATGGGTAAACCAGTGGCTTTTGTAAACCTAATACCAACACCCTTGGCTAACGATCCAGCTTTTGTAAAACTTTATGAAGATGCAAACTCACTTGTGCTAGGAGATGATGGTGCTACGGGAGCTACCCCCTTAACTGCTGACGTCCTAGAGCACTTGGCCGAAAGGAACAGAAAAGTGAAGTACATAGTCCAGTTTAACATAGGCGGAAACACCGACTTCTTAGCGTTGACAATACCAGAGAGGAATTTAATGAAAGAGAAAACTAAGTCATCAGTAGTAGAAGACATACTGGGCTATAATGCACCTCATTACATAAAGCCTACGGGGTACATAGAACCTCTGGGAGATAGGAAGTTCGTGGCTATGGACATAGAGTGGATTACTTTCAATGGTCTCGTTGATGAGCTAATTATTAACATGAGGATAAACGACTCTCCTGCCCTAGCAGGTCTGGCTGTAGACTTGGTAAGGATATCTAAAGCTTTGCTGGAGAAGGGTGCTAAAGGAACGTTTTACGATGTCAATGCTTTCTACATGAAGAACCCAGGTCCTAAAGATGCTAGGAATAAGGCTAGAATAAAGGCCTATTATGATATGGTAGAAAAGCTCAGAGAAATGGGGATAATAGAGGCTTAAAGATATTTTTTAAGGCATACCAGAGCCCGAGTGGGGCTAAGGCTTTGGAGAGCATATATGCTAGCAAGAAGACACTTCTAATATCGTTGCTTAGCACAATAGCATTTGCATCCGTGATATCGTTCTTTCCTCAATACTATGGGTATCTATTAGTTGCTTATTTTATTATAGTACCAGCAATAATGATAAAGTATATGTCCAAGCAAATCAAACAAATGAGGGTACCTTCTGGAGGAAAAGTGCTAATGGTTGAAGATGCAAAAGAACTCTTTGACGAAGATCCTCAGGGAGACGAAATAATGAAAGCGCAAATGAAGCAAAATATGATAGGAATGCTGCCATTACTAATACTCATAGGTTTTGGTCTAACTTTGTGGCCACTGATAGAGCACGTCCCCGATCCGTGGATAAGATTTGCAGCGATCTTCGCTTACTTTGAGAGCTACAGTGTTATGAATTATTTGTTAAGCAAGAAGATGATGAAAATGTCAAAGGACATATTAAGGCCAGTATTTCAGTACAAGGTTACCGACAAGGGTATTCAGATAAAGCCGTTCGGAAGCATAGCCTTTCCATTAAAGGACTATGAGATAAGGCTAGTTAAGGAAAGCAGTGCCGTTGACTTAATATCAAAAAGGGATGGCCAGCAGAGCTATAGGATATACTCCAAGAACCCGGAAAAACTTCTCAATATATTGAGGGAAAAAGGCCTTGCAGAAGCTTAAGGTAATTTTGTTAGAAGCTCCGCTAGAACTGGCTCCCCAAAACTGGAAATATGGTCCACTGATAGACAAACGATACCATTACCACCACTTAAGTAACTATAGTAGGAAATGGAAAAGAGGGAGGCCGGACATAGTACACTTTGTGTTGTTATTATTGTTGGACTCTATATTAAATATGAAAGGGCATTTGGAAATTTACATGCACATTATAGATGGGAGAGTATTCGCAATTAGGAGTGACGAGAGATTACCAAAACACTTTGATGCGTTCAAGCAGATAATGGCACAGCTGTTAGAATATGAGAGGGTACCTCTAGAAGGAGAGCCCCTAATGTGGAAAGCCTACGATAGCTTATCTGATTTCGTTAAAGATCATGGAAAGATAATACTCTTTTGGGAAAAAGGTGAACCCTCGACATTTGAAGAGGTAGCAAGGGAAGCCCTAGAGAGGAACTTACCCGTAGGTATAGGTCTCTTCCCTCGGGGAGATTTCGAGAAGTCTACGTTAAGGAAGATCACTAAGGCTTACAGTGTAATGGGTGGGGTACCCCTAAAGGCTTGGACTATTGCCTATAAACTTCTGTGTTCTGCTGAGTATGTACTGGGCTTGTGCTGATTAGCCCGAAGACACAAAGGACTGGGGGTCCGACGTGGTTGAGGACAGAGAATACTTGTTTGTTTATGGTACTTTAATGAAAGGATGTCCCGCTCACGACTTGCTAGGGGACTCCATCTTCGTCTCTAGGGCCATTACCTCGGAGCGCCACACATTATACGAGATAACCTCCCCCTATGGAGATCGTTATCCAGCATTATTACTTAATGGAGGTGAGCATTATGTTATCGGCGAGCTTTATCTAGTATCTCCAAAAATGCTAGATAAATTGGACTTCTATGAAGGTGTCCTAGAAGGTGATTATATAAGAACGAAAATTAAAGTTAAGAGACTTGATATAGGTAAAGATGTCGAAGCTTATGTCTACGCAATAAATCCCAATTTGCTTCAGACGTTAATATCTGAAGGGAGGGCTAAGCCTCTCGTCTCCCTTGAGGGGGATAAAGTCCTCTGGAAGTGTTAATAAAGTTTCAGTAAGATCAAGGGAAGGCGATGGTATTCGAGTTACTGCCGAGGGAGCTGAGGTCAGCCCTCCGGAAGAAGGGTATTGAAAAACCTACTCGGATACAAGAGCTAGCGATACCTCTGTTACTGAAGGGATTCAACGCCCTCATCATGGCTCCTACGGGCTCTGGAAAGACCGAAGCAGCGCTGTTACCAGTCGCATCGAAGATAGTAGAGAAGAGACTGTATGGAAGGCTAAGAGCGTTATACGTAACTCCCCTTAGGGCTTTAAATAGAGACATCGGTATCAGAGGTTTTGAACTCTTAAAAGAAGTCGGTATAGAGGTTGACGTATGGCATGGTGACACGCCCTATAGTAGAAGGAGAAGGATCTCCGAAGCCCCTCCCGAAGTCTTAGTGACTACACCAGAAAGCTTGAACACATTACTTGTAAACAGAAAGATGAGGAAACATTTAAAGGACGTTAAATTCGTAATAGTCGATGAATTGCATGAATTAATAGAAGATAAAAGAGGAGCAGAACTCTCCGTGGCCTTAGAGAGGTTATCACTCATAGCTAAGTTTCAGCGAGTTGGTTTAAGCGCAACGATTTCCCAAATTGACGAAGCGAGGAAGTTTTTAGGTGGCTTTAGGTATGTCGTCGAAGTAAAGGATGAGAGGCTGAAAGCGCCGGAGATAACCGTCTATGTAGAAGAGGGCTTTGAAGATATGGTTAAAAAGGTAGAAGAGATAATAAATAGTATAGACGGCACTGTCTTGATTTTCACGAACACCAGAGATACCGCCGAAAGCTTAGGAAAGAAGCTAAGAGAAGAAATAGAAGGCGTTGAGGTTCATCACGGCTCCTTATCTAAGAAGGAGAGGGAGAGAGTCGAGAGGTTGGCTAGAGAGGGAAGGCTCAAGGCCATAGTGGCTACGGCTTCCTTAGAACTGGGAATAGACATAGGGTCAATAAAACACGTAATACAGTTCAGCTCTCCGAGAAGAACTACAAACCTAGTGCAGAGAGTTGGGAGGGCAGAACACAAGCCTACAGAAAGACCTAGGGGAAGCTTAGTTACGGGGATAAAACCTTACGAAGCCTTTGAGGCAGCAGTAATAGCTAGAAGGGCGAAAGCCGGAGACTTAGAACCATTGAACATCCACACAAACCCCTTGGACGTCCTAGCCCATCAAATAGTTGGAATACTCATGGAAGATGATAGGTTCCCAACGCAAGTCTATGACATAGTTCGAAAAGCGTATCCGTTTTGGAATCTAAGCTATGACGATTTCTATGAAGTGTTTAACTTACTCAAGGAAAACAAGCTGATTAAATGTGACGGAACGTGTAAAGCCACCAAGAAAGGTGAGATATACTATAGAACTACGGGCATGATCGTTGAGAGTAGGAGGTATGACGTCGTTATTTATGGAAGTAATGAAAATGTTGGTAGTCTGGACGAAGAGTTCGTTGTGGAGTTAAACCCGGGAGATACGTTCGTGTTGGCCGGAAGGGTTTGGAAGGTGGTTGGAACTGATGATGAGAGAGTTTATGTCGAAGAACATGAAGGTGAAGGACCTCCACCAAGCTGGGAGGGTGAATTGATACCGGTAGATTACGGCGTTGCCAGGGAGGTAGGTGCTTTAAAGAGGAACTTTGATAAGATGATAAAGAACTACCCCGTTAGCAATTATAATAAGTTAAAGAAGTACTTAGAGATGATAAAAGGACCCATTGCAAATGATAAGAGGGTGGTAATAGAAGTTGACGGAAACTTAGTGGTTTACAATGTACATGGAGGAAGTAGAGTTAACTTAACATTAGCGTATGCGTTAAGTGAACTAGCTAGAATGAGATACGGTTCAGCATCCTTTAATACAACCCCATACCATGTCATGCTATACCTATCGAAACCGATAACACCCCAAGAGGCCGAGGACCTCATCCGTTCTATAAGGAAAGTCGGTCTCAAGAGACTAGTGGAGTCGTCCTTGAGGATGTCCAGACTATACTCATGGAGATTAATGAAAGTGCTGGTCAGAATGGGACTTCTAGATAGGAACAGAGTTACACTGGAAGATTTGAAAAAAGTTGAAAGGGCCATGAAGAAATTGTACTTAGACAAGGCACCCGGAAGGGAAACTGTCAGAGAAATATTTGTTGAAAAGCTGGACTTAGAGAAGGCGGAGAAATACCTACACGAAATAGAGTTAGGAAGGATCGAAGTTGTGAGTAGAAGAGGTCTTAGCGAACAGAGCAAGTGGGCGATAGACAAGGGCTTCGCGAAGGATCATGCCACTAGTCCAAGACCGGTAATAAGGGAGGCTGTGAAGAGAAGGTTAGAAAACAGAGAGGTAATAATGATATGTATGAGCTGCGGGCACGAGGTTAAAGGTAAAGTGAAAGATGTCCCCCTAAAGTGTCCTAAATGTGGGAGAGGCGTGTTAGTACCAGTATATAATGAGAAGGATTTGGTTGAAGCAGTGAGGAGACTTGTAAAAGGCGAAAGAGTGAACAAAAGACTGGCAGACGAAGCTAGACAGAGAGCGAAACTGTTCACCGTTTACAAGAGAGATGCCCTCGTTGCGCTGGCAGGAAGGGGCATAGGCACCAAGACAGCTTCTAGGATATTAGCTGAATACTATAGCGGAAAGAAGGACCTAATAGATGCGATTATAGATGCAGAAAAGACATACTTGAGGACGAAGAGGTTCTGGTAATAAACCCCTATTT